>NZ_VTDU01000007.1:0-114782 GCF_035615615.1 Acinetobacter sp. MD2(2019)
TTATTGCGCCGTGACTCGATTCATGGTTCATTTGCAGGAACCATTTCTGTCGATGAAGAAAATGAAGCCATTATTGCCAATGGTAACTTTATTAAAGTGATTTACGCGTCAAATCCAAGTGAAGTGGATTATACCGAATATGGTATTGAAAATGCGCTAGTGATTGATAACACAGGTAAATGGCGTGATGCTGAAGGTTTGGCTCAGCACTTAAAATGTAAAGGCGCTGCGCGTGTTGTGCTGACTGCACCCGGCAAAGGCGACATGAAAAATGTAGTGTTTGGTGTTAACCAAGCCGATATTTTAGATGAAGATAAAATCATTTCTGCGGCAAGCTGTACAACCAATGCCATTACACCGTTATTAAAAGTGTTGCATGACAAATACGAAGTATTAAATGGTCATGTTGAAACGGTGCATTCATTTACCAATGACCAAAACTTAATTGATAACTACCACAAGGCGGATCGCCGTGGTCGTGCAGCAACACTGAATATGGTGATTACTGAAACGGGCGCTGCAAAAGCCGTTGCAAAAGCATTGCCAGTGTTAAAAGACAAATTAACAGGAAACTCTGTGCGTGTGCCAACACCAAACGTTTCTTTGGCTATTTTGAATTTAACCTTGGCTAAAGATGTCGACCGTGACGAAGTTAACGAATATATTCGTCAAATTTCAATTGGTTCAAATATGCAAGGTCAAATTGGTTATGTGAATTCACCAGAAGTGGTTTCATCTGACTTTATTGGTTCACGCAGTGCGTGTATTTTTGATGCACAGGCAACTATTGCATCGGGTACACGTTTAACCGCGTATGTATGGTATGACAACGAAGTGGGTTATAGCTGTCAGGTATTGCGTATTGCGGAGTTAATGAGCGGCGTGGCTTATCCAAAAGTACCTAGCGTTACGCTTTAACAGATAAATAAAAATCCCAGTGTAATCACTGGGATTTTTTTATGCGTTAAGTCAGTGCTTTTTCAATCAAAGTCAGGATTGGAGTGGTTTTTCTGCCAAGCAATTGTTCTAAATCTTTGGCTTGACTGTACATGGCACCTGCTGCAGTTTGTACATCGGCATCGACCAAAATATCTGCTACAAAATCTGGTAATCCGGCTGAAATCAGTGCTGCGGTATAATCTGCTGCGCTTAAATTTTCATAACGAACTGTTGTTTTGGCAACCGTGCTAATCATTTGGGCAAGTTCAGCTAAGGTAAAACTGCTTGAGCCTGCCAGTTCATAAATTTTTTGATTTTCTTCTGCAAGCGTTAAAACATTGGCTGCGGCTTCTGCATAATCTTGGCGAGATGCAGCGCTAATGCGACCATTTTCGGCCGCACCATAAAGAACACCTTGCTCAATGACATGTGCTAAATTGGCTAAGTGGTTTTCGCTATACCAGTTATTTCTTAAAATGGCATAGTTTAAACCGCTTTGTTTAATCAGTTGTTCAGTCGCTTTATGTTCGGTTGCTAAGCCTAGAGGCGAGTGATCGGCATTAAGCAAACTGGTATAAACAATTTTATTTAACTTAGCATTTTGAGCTGCTTGAATCACCGCTGTGTGCTGTGGAATACGTTGCCCGATTTCGCTCGATGAAATCAGTAAAATTTGGCTTAAACCATCCAGCGCAGCAGCTAAAGAAGCGGGCTCGCTATAATCAAATTTTCGAATTTCAACACTTTCTTTAAACAGCGCTTTGGCTTTTTCTGTGTTGCGAACTAATGCAACAATTTCCAGTTGTGGTGCGGTCTTTTGCAGTTGTGCAACCACAAGTTGTCCGAGTTGTCCTGTTGCACCTGTAATACCAATTTTCATAAAACTCACGCGATCCTTTTTCGGTTGTGCTATCATCATAAAACCAAAGCTAACAAAAAGTAAGTACGCACTTAATAGTAAGTAATGGTCTTATAAGTAACCAATGGAGGATGAAAATTATGGCACACATGCAAAAAGGTTATGTTTTATCGAATCAATGTCCTTCACGTGAAATTTTGGAACATCTTACGAGTAAGTGGGCGGTGTTGGTGTTAAGAAGCTTAGGCGATGGTATTCAGCGCTTTAGCGAATTAAAAAGACGCATAGAAGGTGTAAGCGAAAAAATGCTGACACAAACGCTTAAAATGCTTGAAAAAGATGGATTTATTACACGTACGGTTTATCCAGAAGTGCCGCCAAAAGTAGAATATGAGCTGACAAAAATTGGTCAGCAAGCAGAAAGACAACTCGACCTGTTTGTGAGTTGGATCGAAGAAAACCTCGATGAAATCATTTTCCAGCGAAAAATTGAAGATGTTGCTTAGATAAACTTCAATCCTTTGCTTTTTCTATTCGAGAAATTTATTAAAATATGGCACAATAGACGGTTTTAGAGATTTAGAGGATTGGCAGATGCGCTTTGTTGATGAAGCAGTCATTACCGTAGAGGCTGGCGACGGTGGCAATGGCGTAGCCAGTTTTCGCCGTGAAAAATTTGTACCATTTGGCGGTCCAGATGGTGGTGACGGTGGTCGTGGCGGCAGTGTATATATTCAAGCCGAAGACGACACGGGTACTTTGGTCGATTACCGATATACCCGTAGATTCCGTGCTGAACGTGGGAAAAATGGTTCAGGCGCAAACTGTGCAGGTCGTGGAGCACCTGACGTTATTTTAAAAGTTCCAGTAGGAACAACAATTGTTGATACAGAATCTGGCGATATTATTGGCGATTTAGTGACTGACGGTCAGCGTGTGCTGGTTGCCAACGGTGGTGATGGTGGTTTAGGCAATACGCATTTTAAATCGTCAACCAACCGTGCACCGCGTAAATTTACCACAGGCATTAAAGGCGAATTCCGTGAAATTCGTTTAGAGCTGAAAGTGCTTGCCGATGTTGGTTTGTTGGGGATGCCAAATGCAGGTAAATCGACCTTTATTCGTGCGGTTTCTGCGGCAAAACCGAAAGTTGCAGATTATCCATTTACCACAATGGTACCAAACTTAGGCGTTGTCGATGCCGATCGTCATCGTTCATTTGTTATGGCGGATATTCCGGGCTTAATTGAAGGTGCGGCAGATGGTGCAGGACTTGGTATTCGTTTCTTAAAACATTTAGCACGTACCCGTATTTTACTGCACATTGTGGATGTTCAACCCATTGATGGTTCAGACCCTGTGCATAATGCAAAAGCCATTTTAGAAGAATTGAATAAATTCTCTCCAACACTGGCCAAACTGCCTGTGGTATTGGTGCTCAATAAACTGGATCAGTTAGATGAAGATGCACGTGAGGAATGGTGTCAGCATATTTTAACTGAGCTTGCATGGGATGGTCCGGTATTTAAAACTTCTGGCTTGCTTGAAAGCGGCACCAAAGAAGTTGTGTATTACTTGATGGATCAAATTGAACAACAACGTGAACGCGAAGTTGAAGATCCAGAATACGCAGCAGAAATGAAAGCCTTCCGTGACCAACTTGAAGCAGAAACACGCGAACAAACATTGGCTGCAAAAGAAGCATATCGCGCGCAACGTAGAGCACAGCGTTTAGGCGGCGATGACTTTGATGACGAAGATGATGAAGACGACGAAGTGGAAGTAGTATACGTACGTTAGTATGACTGAGGACAGGATGAAAGAAGTGGTAAACGGGCAGCGTGAGCTGAATAATTTTAAGCGTATTGTAGTTAAAATCGGCTCGGCTTTACTCACTGCAAATGGTCAAGGTTTAGATCTTGATGCAATTTCACATTGGGCGGGGCAAATTGCTCAGCTTCATGATGAAGGCCATGAAATTATATTGGTTTCATCGGGTGCAGTGGCAGAAGGCATGGTACGTATGAAACTTGCGGTCCGACCCACAGATTTACCGAGTCTTCAAGCCTGTGCGGCAATTGGTCAAATGGGATTAGTACAAACTTGGTCGAGTGTGCTTGAACAAAAACACATTAAAACCGCGCAAGTTTTGCTGACACATGACGATTTGGCTGATCGCCGTCGTTACCTCAATTCATGCGATGCTTTACAGCATTTAATCGATTGGCGTGTTATTCCTGTCATCAACGAAAATGATACGGTGTCGACCGATGAAATTCGTTTTGGCGATAATGACACGCTGGCTGCAATGGTTGCAGGGCAAGTGCATGCTGATTTGTTAATTATTTTAACCGATCAACAAGGTATGTTTGATGCCGATCCTCGCTCTAATCCAAATGCAAAACTACTTTCTACGGTTCGTGCCTTAGATGATGAACTGTTTGAAATGGCCGGTGGTGGTGGTGTATTTGGTCGCGGTGGGATGGTTACAAAAGTCCGTGCAGCGCGCCTTGCAGCAAAATCAGGATGCCCAACGTTAATTGCGAGCGGTGAAAGTGAAAATGTGCTGACCCGATTAATGTCCGGTGAGTCCTTGGGCACGTTGTTTGTGACTGATAATGACCGTATGACAGCACATCAGCAATGGCTTGCTGCACATTTACAAACCGCAGGGCGTTTGGTGATTGATGCCGGCGCAATTGATGCCATTAAATTAAAGCATCGTAGCTTGCTGCCGGTTGGTGTAAAAGCGGTTGAAGGGCATTTCGAGCGCGGTGACGTGGTGGAATGTGTCGATCAGCAAGGACAACGTATTGCTGTTGGGCGTGTGAATTTTAGTTCACGTTCTGCAGATATTGTTAAAGGTTTGGCCTCCGATAAAGTATTTCAGGTGCTGGGTGAAGCGCGTTCGCTAGAGATGATTCATCGCAATCATATGGCAATATATTAGCAAAAACGTGCAATAACGAAACTCAACGAAAAGGCTTTATTCTGCAAGGGATAGAGCCTTTTTGTTGCGTGGTGCAATAACATGCAATAGACTAGAAAAACAGAATGACTGGAGGTGATGTGTGTTGAAAAAACAAGCGCCTTTCACTTGGAAAATTCTATGCAACTAATGATTCATTCCGTAATAAGTAATACGCACAGTTTTGCAATCAGATTGAATGATATTTAAAACGATGATGTGCATCATTTGATGTGGTCTAGGAATTCAAGACGTTTATTTTGTATCTTAGGTATAGTGATCAGCATTTCGATTGATATCTAGTCCATGAGGTTGGTGTGCATCACAGACCAGACATTTTGTGGGGGAAAATATTGGCAGAGTATTAAAACGTGTAATTTAAGGTGACTACAGCTGATCTTCCGTCTCCCATATATCCAGTTTTATAGCTTGAAATAATTCGAGTGTAATATTTTTCATCGAATAGGTTATTAATATTTAATGATACACGTGCTCTGTTATTGATATCATAAGCACCATATAGACTGGCGATGAAATAATCTTGTTGTTCAGCTTTGATCAAATTTGGCTGGGCTCGTGTTCCCATATTGATATAATCATAACTAGATCCATACCAATTCAGACTGCCCCCAATTCTTAAACCAGAAAGTTCACCATTAAACTGATAATTTGTATTTAATTTGGCTGTTTGTTTAGGATTTGCAGTATTGATCTTTATGCTTTGTGCATCTTCTGTATCATTATATGCATACCCAAACGCGATCGTCCATGCATCAGTTAGTTGTCCTAATACTTCGATCTCGAACCCTTTAGTCTTTGCGCCTTTTACTGCCCGATAACGTGCTTCAATACCATTAACTCCTGTGCCTTCTATTTGTTTAGCGACATTGTCTTTTCTAGTGTAGAAAATGGCAGCATTTAAGTCCAATCGATCATCGAAGAAACTATTCTTTAAACCTAACTCGGTGTTACTCCCAGTCACAGGCTCCAAGAAATTACCATGGATATCTAAATTAGACTGCGGTTTAAAGATTTCTGTATAGCTTGTATATATCGTGCTGGTAGGGAGAATATCGTATGTTGCAGCAACATATGGCACAAAAATATTTGATTGCTTTTGATCCGAAGTAATGCTGGTAAGTTGACCTTGATTGAAGTTTTTAGTTTTAGTTTCCCAATCTGACAAACGTCCACCGATGAAAAATTTGAACTGATCTGTAATATTCCATCGCGTATTGATGAAAGTTCCAAACATTTTCGTATCCGTTGTTTTGTCTACGCCCGTACGCTTTGGATGAAAATCAGGAGAAGCATCGCCGTAGAAATTTTCAAAATCATTAATGGTATTACTGGCTGAATAAGCTGGATAAGAGAGTCCATATTCATTCGTGTCACGATCCCAACCATTCACTCCAAAGACGATTTGATGCTCACGATTAAATAAATAAAATAAACCCGTTACAGTGAAATCATAAGTATTTTGACTTAAATCACCTTCAGATGCCCACTGTGAGTAACTTAGTCCTGTGCCATCTCTATTTAAGTTGCCATTGTAGGCATATGATGTTTTAGCAAAGGCATCTAAGTCTTGGCGACTATATGAAAGTTTAGCCTTCCATTTATCATTAAATTGATGATCTAAATCAATATAGCTATTTTGTAATTCTCGCTGCCATCGAACCCAATTCATGGAGCCAAAATTGTCTTT
This sequence comes from Acinetobacter sp. MD2(2019), assembly GCF_035615615.1. Classification (NCBI taxonomy): domain Bacteria; kingdom Pseudomonadati; phylum Pseudomonadota; class Gammaproteobacteria; order Moraxellales; family Moraxellaceae; genus Acinetobacter; species Acinetobacter sp. MD2(2019). Next base: position 6,475 of record NZ_VTDU01000007.1, read on the forward strand.
TGATGCAAAGTTAGTTTTACTTCCATCGCTATAGAAAATTGGTACTCCACCACCTAATCCATGTGGATTATCGTTTTGGTAATCGATACCTAAGGTTAGGAGTGTCTTTTCAGTGAGTTTTGATGTCAGTGATCCGGAAATGGTAGTTGTATTTTTTTCGTAATTATTTTTTGCTGTGCCACCCTCCGATTTAGCAACTATCAATCGTGCATTCAGTTTATCGTCGGGCAATAAGCCACCACTAATATCACCTGTAAATCTTCGTCCATCAAAAGTATCATAGCTTGCACCTATGCCAGCATTGAATTCCTGTGTCGGTTTTTTATGGACCATATTGATTGAAGCGGAAGGTTCTCCAAGTCCTGTATTCAATCCATTTACGCCTTTTAATACTTCGATATGGTCATAAATAGCCGTATCAAAAACGGGCATAGCGATGACGGAACCACTTACTCCTGTATAAGAGGATGCAATCCCATCAATTTGAATATTGTCGACAGCAAAACCACGAACATTATAGTTTGGTCGTTCGCTGTCATTATATCCAATACTGACACCTGGCACCTGCTGCATAACTTCAGCGATTGTATTAAGTCCTTGATCTTGTATTCTTTGTTGTGTAACTACTGTAACCGTCTGAGGTGTTTCTTTTAAAGAAATATTCATTTTGGTTGCTTGAGAAGATTTACTTTTTATATATTTTTTGTTTTTTTCAGTGCTTTCATCATCATCTTCTGCTTTTACAATGATAGGGGCTAAGGTTGCGACCGATTCAAATGATTCTGCATAAAGATATGCGCTAAAAAAGGGTGTTGATAGCAACGTAAGTAAAATTTTGTTAGTGGGGTAGTATTTCATATCTATCATCTCTTATTAAATGAGAGTGATTATATATTGATAATGATTTTCATTACCATGCAAATAAGTGGTTTTGAGCAACTTTCAACAAATATGCTCGCATTAAGCTAATCCACTATGAATACGCGAACTTTAACTTGGAATCAGGATTTCAAGCAGTAAAACAGGAGTTTTTTACTCATATTTAGAATAACTGAAGTGGTTAGGAAATACGTTGGTTTGGCGTGGAGTGTTTTTTGATTATTTCAGGTTGTGAAACCAAAAATGGGAGCAATTGGCTCCCGTTTTGAGATTTTAATACTGCAATTCCGCATAACGACCATTATTTTCAATACACTCAACATTTGAACAAATAAAATGATTGCATTGAAAAAAATAATGATTATTATTTTCATTAATTTAAGGGAGTCGTCATTTATGGATATAAAATTCTGTCCAAGCCTTCATCTTATTCCGTTGGTATCGTGTGTTAGCTTTTTATTTACCCAAGCGGCGTGTGCCAATGACAATAATTCCAATGATTTAAATTCTATACAAACATTGAAAACTATTAATCTTACAGTTTCACGTTCCGATGAAGTCCAAGAAAAATCAAAACAAGTGACTAAATTAGATGAAAAACAAATTGAGCTTTTAAAGAATAGCTCTTCTGGAAACATTGCAACCGTTCTGGCCAAAGCTGTACCTGGGTTATCTGATTCAAGTCGTACAATCACCGATTTTGGACAAACCTTACGTGGACGTAATGCGCTGATTTTGGTTGATGGTGTACCTATGAATTTAACGCGTGATACATCAAGAGGCCTTTCCGCTATCGATCCAGAAAGTATACAAAGTATTGAGGTTGTTCGAGGGAGTAATGCTATTTATGGTGGCGGTGCTGCAGGTGGAATTATATCTATAACAACGAAAGCCGCGGGAGGAGAACCTACAGCGAAAACGACTATTGGTTTACAAAGCCCTTTAACTAATTTTCGTTCTAATGCTTTAAGTGGTGATATTCACCAATACTTTACAGGAAGTTTAAATAATTTTGACTATGCATTTGACTTTGGATATCAACATATCGGGAGCCCATATGATGCTAGAGGAGATAGAGTTGCTCCAGAACCAAGCCAAGGTGACCTGTATGATGCCGATGCTTATAGTATAGGTGGTAAGATTGGTTATCATATTGATGATAATCAATATCTACAAATCGCAGCAAATTATTATAATGCTGAACAAGATTCGGATTATGCATCCGATCCAAGTGTTAAAAAAACCGCTGCTGGAACTGTACCAGCCAAAGCAATTAAAGGCTTAAAGCTCAAAGATCAAAATAAAAATGAAAACCAAATATACAATTTGACTTATAACCACAAAGACTTTTTTGGTAATAAGGTCGATGCTCAAATTTATTATCGCGACTTTTTTACACGTTTTTCACCATTTGATGCGCGTGGAAATGCGAACCGTGGAAAACAAGTCGACCAGATTTATCAAGAAAATAATGTCCTTGGTAGCCGTTTAACTGTCACAACTCCACTGGAGTTTTTGGGTGATACATCTATTGTTTGGGGTGGAGACTTTAGTCGTGAAAAAAGCAAAATGCCTCTGGATACCTTTGATCCTCAAATTTATGATCAATCTGGTGGCCTAGAGTTTGTTAAAACAGGGAATCTTATTTACTTACCTGAGCTTACAACCCAGAGTTTTGGCGGATTTGTTCAACTTAAACATCGATTTAATGATCAATGGTCAGCAGAAGTTGGCACACGTTACGAGGATAGCTTTGCTAAAGTTGATCGTTTTATTCCTTTATCACAATTAGGAAAAACGAATCCATATACCGTTCCTGCTGGAAAGGTTAAAGCTGATGCTTGGTTATACAATGCCAATATTACTTTTTCTCCAAATGAGCAACATTCAATTTATGGTTCTTTTAGTCAAGGCTTTCAACTGCCTGATGTCGGTTTAGTTATCCGTAATGCCGACGTCGGGTTTAATCTTGCCTCTTCATTTTTAGAACCGGTCAAGGTTGATAACTATGAACTCGGTTGGAACACTCATTTCACTAATTTTTCATCAAGTCTAGCTGTATTCCATTCAACATCTAATCTTGGAGGTGTTCAATCTTTTAACAATGGATTAGTTCTTACTCGAACCAAAGAAAAAGTGACAGGTATCGAAGCAACTATTGACTACATTGATGATGCGAGTGTTTGGGGGGCTGGGGGTAGTGTAACGTGGATGAAAGGGCGAGAAACGCCACAAAATACCAATAAAGAACAAGATATGACAGGTTTTCGTATCCCGCCATTAAAATTGACGGGTTATATTTCTTATCATCCTACTAACACTTGGACGAATCGATTACAAGCGACTTATTTCGGTGCGAAGGACTACCGATTGAATGGAGTAAACAGTTTTGGTCGTTATAATGTGAAATCATATACAACAGTTGATTTAATCAGTAGCTTTGCACTTAATAAAAAAGACACGGTGACTATTGGTTTAGAGAATATGTTTAACCGCAAATATTATCCGCTTTATAGTCAACTTTTAAGAACCAATGATAATACAAGTCACTTATTAGCGAATGGCGCAACATTAAAGGTTTCTTATAGCCATCAATGGTAATTGAAAAATATTTTAGCACTCACAGAATACTGACTATGTGAAATTAAAAAATGGAGCAATTGATGCCCAGATTTTCAGGCTGTGACACCTTAATTTCGCATAAGTCCCGTTAGGTTAAATATATTTATCAATCTAGCAAAGACGATTACTGATATTTAAAGTGAATTTAGTTACACTGCCAACGAAAAGAATCTTAAGCTTTTCTGAATATATTAAAAATATGAGTAATAAATGAGCTTATCAATCAATGATATACACATATTGGACATGTGCTTTGCAGGATGTGTCTCAGTGGCAGAGTTTGAACAATGGTTAGGGCATATTCAACAATATTTCGAACAAAAAAGAAGTTTTGTGCTGATTATGCAAACCGAGCCGAACACCGAATTTCCCAAAGAATATCGTGTTATTCAGGGAAAATGGTACAAACAATACAAACAAGATTTTTATCAATACTGTTTAGGCTTCGCACGAATTGCCCAAGATGAAGCAGATCGTATTCGCCTAGATACGCCTGCCTTACAAAAAGCCTGGCATGTTCCTTATTTTGTCAGTTTAGAAAAAACCGATGCCATGCAATGGGCCATGCAGAGGTGTTTATGACACAACCCTTAAATTCTGATCAAAACCTTCCAATAAAAACAGTTTCTGCACTGAGCCTATCCGTTGTGGTCGTGCTTTATTTGGCACATGCATTACCACTGTATTTTTATAACGTTGCCTTACCTGCGATTCTGCGTCATCAGGGCATAGATTTACGTTGGATTGGCATGTTGTCGCTACTGTATATCCCATGGGCCTTTAAGTTTTTTTGGGCCCCATTAATTGATCGGTTTTATGTGAAGGCATTGGGTAAGCGTAAGACTTGGCTCTTATTCACTCAAATTGCCTTGGTATTCGGTGTTATTGCCTTAGCTTTAACACAATTCGATTATGGTCTAAGTGTATTTGTGCTTGTCGGTTTATGGATTTCAACCTTTGCCGCAACCCAAGATATTGCGATTGATGGCTATACCGTTGAAACCTTTTCTGAACCTGAATATCGATTGGGCAGTATGGCGCAAAGTATTGGCGTAGCATTGGGCAGTATGATGGGTGGTGCTGCAACTTTATGGCTGTATCAATTGTATGGTTGGAAAACCGCACTGATTTGTTTAGCTGCAATGACAGCACTGACCATGCTTGCAGTGCTTCAAATTAAAGAAAAAACCAATACTGAAAAAATTGCCAAGCAAGCGCCGAGTCTGATTCGAGCTTTTAAGCGCCCTGAGATGTTATGGGCCTTGGCTTTGATTGTGTGTTATCGCGTAGTCGAAGCACCAGCAATGGCGATGCTCAATCCAATGCTAATCGATCAAAAATGGTCCTTGGCCGAGATCGGTATATTGATGTCTGTGATTGGCGCAGGCATTGGTTTATTCGCCGCAATATCGGCGGCATTCGTGCTCAAAAAAATAGCAGCAACACGATTACTGATTTGGGCTGGCTGGGCACGCAGTTTAGTTTATCTGTTACTTGGAGTCGCTGTTTTACTAAGCTGGTTTACCCAGTGGAAGATGTTATTGGGGCTATTTGTTGTGGTTATTTTAGCGATTCGCTATATCGCTATGACTGCTTTATACGCGCATTTTATGCAGACCAGCTCTAAGGAACAAGCTGGAACAGACTTTACCATTTTGGTCTGTTTTGAACTGCTGGTTTATTTTGTTGGCGGTGCAATGTCTGGTTTCTTGGCCAAAGCCTTTGGTTATGGAAATTTCTATCTCATTCTCGCTGCAGCATCTGTGTTGAGCATTTTGCTCAGCCAAGTGTTAATTCACAAAGCAAAACAAACACAACAACTCAACTAGGGACAACTTATGAAAATACGTTCACTTTCAACCTCATTAACGCTACTCAGTTTAGCAATTAGTACGCAATTGTATGCGCAAACCGTTGAGTCAGATGTGCCTCTTCAAACTACCACAACCGTAGCGAGTCAAAAGCCAACACAACTCGCACCTATTGTGGTGACTGCATCACGTTCAGCACAAAGTATTGCTGAAATTGCAGGAACGGTTCAGGCGATTGATCAAAAGCAGATAGAACAACAATCAGTTGCGGGACGCAAATTGGCTGATATTTTGGCTCAATTGGTGCCTTCTTTAAGTCCAAGTAGCGGTACAACCACCAACTACGGACAAACCATGCGTGGTCGTCAGGTACTCATTCTAATTGATGGCGTAGCACAAACAGGATCTCGTGACGCATCACGTCAATTAAATAGTATCAGTCCGGATTCGATTGAGCGTATTGAGGTTGTTTCTGGTGCAAGCAGTATTTATGGTTCTGGGGCTACAGGTGGAATTATTAACATCATCACTAAAAAGGGTGCTGGTGATGGCTTAAACTTTGAATCAAAACTCGGCGTGACTTCTGGTGATAATTTTAAAAGTGATGCTTTGGTCTATGACGCATATCAATCGGTTGCTTTTAAACAAGGGGATTGGAATGGTTTTGTTGGCGCTGGTTACACCCAACGTGGTGAAATTCAAGACAGTCATGGCAATCGAATCGGACCGGAAATTGCACAGACCGATCGTCAAGATACAAAAACTGTTGATGTCAATGGACGTTTAAGCTGGCAATTTACCGATAAACAAAAGTTAAGTGTTGGTGCACAATATTATGACGATAAACAAGACTCAGATTACGGTCCTGATTATGGTCCTAATTTTGCAGTTTTAAGAGGTAATGCGCCGAGTTTAAAAGCATTAAAAGGTTTTGAAATTGATGATCAACCATTTACTAAACGCTATGCCGTTAATGCTCAGTATCAAAATACTGACTTCTTGGGTCAAGAATTGAATGTTGAGACCTACTACCGAAATGAGAAAGCGCGTTTTTATCCAACGATACTCAGTAATTTTATTCCAGCAGGCTATTATTTAGCCTATCAATCAGAATCTGATATTGATGTTGCTGGCGTACGTGCAGCAATGACATCAAAGCTTCATCTTGCTGATCGTGATTTAAAACTGACTTATGGTATTGATTATGACCATGAGAAAGATAAGCAGGTAGCTGACCTATATAGTTTTACCAATAATGGCTTGAAATATAATAATACTGGGCGCAGCTATGATTTTGGCCCAGATGCGACCATCAAAAATTTAGGCGTATTTATTCAAGGCAATTATGACTTAACGGATGCATTAAATGTGCAGGCAGGTATTCGATATCAACGTATTGAAAGTGATACCACAGCATTTAAACCCACAGTTTCAGCTATTCAAGGCGATATCACAGGTCAAGCTGTCGGTACAGTCGCGGCGGGTTCAGTTAAACATGACAAAGCATTGTTTAATCTAGGTGCTGTTTATAAATTAAATGATCAGCAACAGGTGTTCGCCAATTTCTCACAAGGCTTTAGCTTACCCGATATACAACGTGTTTTACGCGATGTTTCAGCAGGTTATGTTGTTCGTTCAGACAATGTTGATCCAATTACAGTGAACAACTATGAACTTGGTTGGAGATTCCAAAACGATTTTGGTGCAAATTTAGGTTTAACCACATTCTACAATACATCTGATAAAGTGGTTCAATTTAAAGCGGATCGTTCAGTAACCGTTGCAGATACAGATCAGCGAATTTATGGCGTTGAAGTAAATGCGAGTATGCCTGTTTTAGATCAGTTTAGTGTAGGTGGAACACTTGCCTATACGCGTGGACAATTTAAGGATGCGGCAGGCGATTGGCGTGAACTCAATGCCTTACAAGTCTCACCAGTTAAAGGTACATTGTTTGGTGAATGGAATGATGATAAAGGCAATAGTTTAAGAGTTCAGATGTTAGCTGTGAAAGGAACAGATAAAGCTTATAAAGACTCTGTAGTCGCGAAATACGATACAAATGTTCGCCCTAATGTAGCAACAAAGATCAAGGGTTATGCGGTTATGGATGTGATTGCTAATGCGAAAGTAGGTCCAGGAACTGTCGGCTTCGGTGTCTATAATGTTTGGAATACAGAATATAAAACTGTGTATAGCCAAGCAGCCGAAGCAGTTTATGGCTCAATCTCTAGTTTGCCTGCACAAGGCCGGACTTATGGTTTGAGTTATACTGTAAAATACTAACTTCATAGACGGTTCTAAATTTTATCTAATTTGTAAGTCCTAAATAAAAATGTCTAGTTCAACATGGTAAAATCATCATAAACTAGACATTTTTATGGGTGAGAATATTCTTTACTTTAAAATCTGGTTAATTTGCGGGAGCATTACCCGATTGGCATGTAGTATAGAGTGAATGCAGTGAAAAACTTTAACGCAGAAACATATCTGACAGATCAGAATATTTCAGACACCATTACATGGTTATTGCAGCATCAAGACTGTTTTGATGAATTTCATTTTAATGTAAATACCCAAGAATTAACGGTAATCCATGCTGCGGGTACAGATATTATTCGGGCAGGGCAATTTTTAAATGCACGTTATGGTATTTTAGTCACCTCATTATAAAAAAGAACGCCTTATTTTAAGGCGTTCTTTTTTATTGGGGTGTGCGGAAAATTTATGCTGAAAGCGACATTGCATCAACAGATAATTCAGCAGCAGTTAATTTTGGTTTTTCTGCGGTTAAGCCAAGTTTATTAAATAATACTTTGTCGCGACCTTCGCCAGCATTGGGTGTGGTCAGTAATTTTTCACCCGAAAATAAAGAGTTAGCACCGGCCATAAATGCCATGGCTTGGTCATTATCCGACAATGACTCACGGCCTGCAGAAAGACGAATATAGCTTTTTGGCATAATAATTCGTGCTACGGCAATGGTTCGAATCCATTCGGTAACATCGAGTTTTTCAACATTGGCGAGTGGTGTGCCTTCAATTGGAACCAACATGTTAATCGGTACAGATTCAGGGTGAATCGGTAGGGTTGCCAATTCAAACAATAAGCCAATACGGTCTTGCTTTTGTTCACCTAGGCCCACAATGCCGCCACTACATACTTTTAAACCGGCATTACGCACATGGTCTAAAGTGTTTAAGCGGTCGTCAAAGGTACGGGTGCTAATAATATTGTTGTAATATTCGCGCGATGTATCAAGATTATGGTTGTAGTAGTCTAATCCGGCTTCATGTAAGCGTTCCGCTTGCGATTGATTGAGCATGCCAAGCGTCATGCATGTTTCTAAACCTAATGCTTTGACTTCTTTGACCATTTCAAGCACATAAGGCATATCTCGCTCGTGTGGATTACGCCATGCAGCGCCCATGCAAAAGCGTGAAGATCCCGCTTCCTTGGCCTCTTTGGCTTCACTAATCACTTTATCGACCGCAATACGTTTTTCCGCTTCAAGCTTTGAATCGTAACGTGCCGATTGCGAACAATATTTGCAATCTTCAGGGCATTTACCGGTTTTAATGGAAAGTAGCGTGCTGACTTGAATAGAGTTGGCAGGAAAATGCTCACGATGAACGCGCTGAGCTTCAAACACCAAGTCTAAAAAAGGTTGTTCATATAGCTTTTGGATTTCTTCACGAGTCCAGTCGTTTCTCACCTGCATAATCGCCCTATTTTGCATCAAGTTATTTAAAAGATATTAACCTGTTTCATTTAAAATACTAAGGCAAAACTTTCCAAAATTTAATAAATTTTACCATTCGAGTATTTTTAAAGGTGAAAAACTATTTATCAGCAATATTTGTAAATTATTGCTTATAAAACGGCATTTTATTGGCAAGTTTTATTAATAAAAATAAAGTTGATGCAGATGATCTATTTGCTCAGCAATTTAACTTTGCGTTGATGTTGTTGCGAAATCGCCCAGTCAATATGCACATTAACAATCTCATCATGGCGGTTTTTTCCGTGTTCGAGTGCATTTAAAATATCATCAGAAAAGGGCGCATTGCCTAAGCCAATGGCAATATTGCGCTTAAAACTTTGAAAACCTGTACGTCGAATCGGACTGCCTTCGGTACATTTTAAAAAGGTGGTTTCATCCCACTGCCATAAATCCAGTAAAGACAGTTGATCTAAACCATGACGTGGATGAAAGTCATCAATTGTGGTGACTCTTGCAAAGCTATTCCACGGACATATCAGTTGGCAATCATCACATCCAAAAACGCGATTACCAATTCCTTCTCTAAATTCTTCTGGAATAATCCCTTTATATTCAATGGTTAAATAAGCAATGCAGCGCCTTGCATCTAAGACATACGGTTCAACAATGGCTTGAGTTGGACAAATGTTAATACATGCTGTGCATGAGCCACAATGCGCGGTCACAGGGCTATCTTCAGGTAAATCAAGCGAAGTAAATAATTCGCCCAAAACAAAAAAAGAGCCTGATTTTTTTTGGATGAGTAGGGTGTGTTTTCCTGTCCAACCCATGCCGGCACTTTCATGAATGGCTTTTTCAAAAATGGGTGCAGAATCTGCAAACGGGCGTGACTCAAACTCACCCACACGTTCACGAATTTTTTGCGCTAATATTTTTAACCGCCCACGCATGACTTTATGATAATCCCGTCCACGGGCATAACGTGCAATTATCGCGCTGTTGGGTGCAAAGGGAACATAGCGCGGTTGCGGTGGTTCAACCAAATAGTTCATGCGCACACAAATAATACTTTTTGTGCCAGGAACTAATAATTCAGGATTGGCACGTTTATCTAAATTATCTGCCAAATAGTGCATGTCGGCATGGTAGCCTTTATCTAAATAATCCAAAAACCTTGGCATTTCTTTTTCTTGTGAGGTCGGTTTTGCGATCACGCAATCGGCAAACCCTAAATCTAGCGCTTGTTGTTTAATCCACATTTTTAACTGTTGTGGGTCAAATTGCTGAAGTGGTATGGTGGATGACATAACAAAAAATGGAGAATAAACATGCAGGCGAAAGTGTACCATAGTCGTGAAGTTCAAGCATGGGAGCAACGCTGGTTTGCTCAGAATAATAGCGCACTGGGTTTAATGCAGCAGTTTGCATGGCAAAGTTATTTACGCCTGCTCGAGTATTTTTCTAAGCAGCCAAAGCCTGTAACTCGCATTGCGGTTTGGTGTGGTTGTGGCAATAATGCCGCAGATGGTTATTTTGTTGCCGCTTATTTAGCCCAGCATGGCTATGTGGTGGATATTTATGCTGCCACACGTGGCGATTCAGCCGAATTACAACAAGCCTTTAATTGTGCAAAAGATAAAATAACGCAGCTTTATACACATTTTAATGTAGCTGAGCCGTACGATGTACATATAGATGCTTTGTTTGGAATTGGGTTAAATCGAGAATTAAATCTGACTTGGCAAGTGCTTATTCAACAATTTAATCAAGCCCATGGATTAAAAATAAGTTTAGATATTCCAAGTGGTCTAGATGCAAATACAGGGCAAGCATTACCTTGTGCTATTCGGGCTGATCTGACCTTAACCGCGCTGGCATATAAAATGGGGTTGTTTACTGGGCAAGCTAAACAATTTTCGGGGCAAGTTCAGTGTATTTCACTCATCCCAACAGATGCTCAATTAAAATCACTGGCGCAGTTATCTCCAAGTCATATTGAATTACCTGCTTGGCAGGCATTTGAGCATAAAGGTCATCATGGTCATATATTGGTGGTGGGCGGACATGCCGATATGGGCGGTGCGGTTATCATGGCAGCGGAAGCAGCATTTGCTGTTGGGGTGGGTAAGGTGACTGTGGTTTGTCATCCAAATCATCATACTGCAATATTGTCACGTGCCCCGAATGTAATGCTACGCAATATCGAAAATTTGAGCACCGCACAAGTTCATGCCATGTTAGCCAATGCGGATGCCGTTTGTTTTGGGATGGGATTGGGGCGAGATGATTGGTCACAACAAATATTTGATGGTTGGATGCCCGCACTCTCACAACAAACTCATTTAGACGTGCTTTTAGATGCAGATGCACTTTGGTTTTTGGCAGAGCGTTCCATTCAGTTATCCACGAATACCTACTTAACGCCACATTCAGGAGAAGCGGCTCGATTATTGGCATGCAAAAGTGTTGATATTGAGCAAGATCGCGTTGCGGCAATATACGCATTGGCAAATAAATTTTCAGGGCAGTGGGTGCTTAAAGGTTCGGGCAGTTTAAGCTTAGAGCAGCAGCAGCTTTGGGTTTGTACCGCAGGTAATGCGGGCATGGGAACAGCGGGGATGGGTGATACATTAGCAGGCATGATTGTCGGATTAAAAGCCCAATTCCATGAAAAAGTTGCATTACATGAAATTGTTAGCTTGCATGCGCAAGCCGGTGATTTGTTGGCGCAACAGGGAATGCATGGGATTCAAGCATCTCACATGCCACAAGCCATTTACCAAATCATTAATGCGTGTGCAGCATCTGCAAACTAAAGCAATTATCGACGACGGGTACTATAACGGCTACGTCCACGTGCCATGCCACCTAAAGCATTTAGAACCGCCATTTTGCTCATGCTGCCAGAAGCATGCGCGTGGCAAATGGCAGCAGCTAAAGCATCTGTTTGAGGGCAAATGTCGAGTTTAAGTAATTTCACCACCATCATTTGCACTTGTTCTTTTTCTGCTGCGCCGTAACCGCCAACTGATTGCTTATTGCTGAAGTGGCATGGTGGGTGACATAATAAAAAAATGGAGAATAAATATACAGATATGCGTGTCATATAATGCTAAAACCCAAGCACAGAATAGATTAATGTGATAAAAATAGTGGCGTTATAGCAACCGGCACGGGTTATGGTATGACAAAAAAACTCAAGACTTAATCTAAAATTAAAAGGTTTATAGCGCTGTTATGGAAACTCGCGATATCGTTAATGCGCCACAATTAAAGCAAAGTATTTTGTTACGCAGTCAAAAACGCCAAGATCCACCAGAAATCACCCAATGGCTTATTAAGAAATTTTTTGAACATTTAATTAAACATTTTAATCCTGTATTTCATGTGAATTCTGTGGCTGCATGGACGATGTGTCAATTACCGCAGGACATTCCAGCGTGGTTTTTAAGTAAAGTTAATGACCCTGCAAGTACTATGCTTTATATCGATCCTTATCATGAGCAATTACTTGCACTTGAAAAGCCCTTGCTTGAATATTTAAATGCCAAAATGCATAGCACACTCAAGACCAAGTTCATGAAAATGACCTACGCTCAAGTGCTTGAAGCATGGCAAAAAGACCATGATGCAATGAGGCGTAAAATTGCCAAAGGCCATTGGGAGAGTCATGCTCATGCATTTAGCAAAGTACTCTCGGTCGATACTGGTTGCTTTGTTGAGATTACCGCAAATGAAAATTTACTGCGGCAAGAATTGGCTTACGAGTCGCGCTATATGCAACACTGCTTAGGCGAGTTTGAAAACCTGCGTGAATTATCTGGTGGCTACGCTGAATATTATGTTCAAGAAAAGCACAATGGACGATTACGCTATTTCAGCTTACGAGATCCGAATAATAAGCCACACGTTACAATTAGTTTAGAGTGGAATGGTGAAAATTGGTGTATCGAGCAGATTAAGGGTAAACAAAATGATGTTCCGATAGACAAGTATCGCTCTGATGTTTTGCGCTTCCTCAATCACGTACAACCGATCTGCAACCAAAATACAGATTGCTTGAATATGGGCATTCTTTATTGTGCGGATTATCCAATTGAGCTTAGTCAAGATCAGAAGACTACCAATCCTTATGTCATGTTATCTGAAATCGATGACCTAACATTTAAAGAACAATTCCTTTTTAATCACACACATTTAGTCGGATTAGTTGGCGAACAAAGTGTGGTGATGCAACATGGTTTAATTGCCAGTGATCTGAGCCAAGAGATTACAGAACCACTCAATCCTTTTATTGAAACAATTAAAAAATTTACTGAGCAATCGGACGATGAGCCATTTGATTTAAATGCAGTATTACCACTTCAAGGGCCAGTAAGGTCACCTTGGTGGGAACCCTTTTACAAACCCTATGCCAAGCTTGTTTTATTTTTTATGAATACACTTGGAGGCTTAGCATGGCTTGGTTTTATCTTTAAAATTATAGGTCTCTTACTTGGTCTACCTATTCTTATTTTTAGTAAAGTGTTGAAGCCTAAAAAGACGGGAGTTTTAGATTGGGTTATTGTTACAGGCTTATTAATCTATCATCGTAATCATTTATTAGGGGCACTTGAACCGAGCATCACTTGCGAAATTTTTACTCAAAATGAAAAGCGTTTAAAGCAGCATTTAAAAGATATGCTGTATTTTTATACCCATCATGTAGAGCGTCAGCGCCAACAACGCCCAATAGATTTGTTTTTAAAATCTTATTTCTCTTTAGCTTTTTTCTCACCCTACGTGCCTAATCAGGTTGAAAATAACCCAACCACTATTCGTCAAATTTTGGTATTTCATCATATTCAAAAAATCTTTAGCTTGCGGCTTTTGGTTCAATTTGAGGGGCTTGAGGAACAAGTTGCTTGGCAATATATGCTTGCTTCGGCGAAAATTATCCAAGATTGCTGTGAGAGTCGGCAGGATATGGGGCAAAAATATGTGCAAGGGCGTGCGTTATATTTAATTCATCGTTATCGCGATGAGCAAAATTATGATCATGGTGCTCAAGCAGATCTTAATTTAGTTATGAGTTTGAATCTTATTCAATGGGATTCCTTAGCTTGGAATTTAGATCTACAAGTCTCATCTTTGGAGTCACACGCATGATTAAGGCTGAATATTACCACGAAGTACAACGCAAACAAGCAGCGGCACCTGTCGATGACTTGTTTCGACAAGCAAATTACGATGGCCTAGAAACTGAACTTCAACGTCTTTTCTCACAGCGTACGGTACTTGCGCCAAGAGATTGGGAAACGCAGTGGCTTGAATGTTTTGAATGCATTTGTGATCAGAATGCACTTGAAATGAATACCAAAGTATTGGTTCATATTGAGCAATGGCAACATGCTTATCCTGAGAGTTTTTTCCCTGCAATTGTCCGTGCTAAATATTGGCATGTTTGGTTAAGTCATTATCGAGGTCAAAAATGGGCCGAAAGTGTTACTCCTGAAATGTGGCAATGTATTCGTGCTGCACAGCTAGAATTGTTTGCAGCGGCGATTGATGCGTTACATCGAAGTGAACATACATGGTGTGTGGCCTTGTATTTGATGCAGTCGATTGTGATTGCAGATGTCCCTGATTGGTTTAATGCATGGTATTTAAGAGGGCACGTTCCATTACAACTTGAACATCACATTACAAAACCCGCGGCTGCTTTGGCTGCACAAAGTGGACTGTATACTAAAAAAGTGGTTCAGTTATCCAAGACGGTGCCTGAATTTTTAAAACAATATCAAAGGTTTAAGTCGTCGCTTCAAGATATGCCACATCCAGAAGCTGCATTTTGGCTAAAAGTCTATTTAGCCGAATCGGGCTACGGTTTTGCTGCTGCAAAAAATTATTGCTGGTTTCTTTTACCACGTTGGGGATTTGATCATCAGGCGATTTTAAATTTTTCTAAATCTGATTGGTGTGAAGGCTTTAGCGAACTTGAAAAAAGTGAATTGAATTTTGTCATTTGGCACGATCAGCTTGATGTTTATTTTGACGCAGAAGATCGGTATGAAATTGAACAACATATTCAAAAAGCTCAAGATATTCTCAAGCGGCCATTAAACCCGAATAATCGTGCAAATGTATTACTCAAATTAAGTTATTTTTATGACTTACTCGATTCATCTGATCCGAACATTCAACAATGCTTAGAGCAGGCTACAGCTCATGGCAATTTTAGTCACGCTGATATTAATCGAGCAATCCGTTATTGGAAAGATTATAGTCAGCATCATACGTTTTTAGGAAAAATTGCTCAGCAACATCGTGAATCTTTAGCCTCAGCCGCAATTCTTTATGGCTTCCTGACCGAGCATGGTTTTAGCGGCGTTGAAAAACATGTGGCAGTGGCACAGTCTTGGTATGAGCATGCTTATGAACTTGAATCGCCAGACTCCTTTTCATCCAATGATTCTTGTTTTTATCAAGATGTAACTGCGCCGTTTCAGAATAAAGAAGAGATTGGCTTGGTGATTAAAGTGTTACGTGCAGGTGCTGACTTAGGGTATTGCTCGTGTAATTTTTCTGTTTCTTATTGGCATTCGGTCGAAGATGCTTCTGTTTATGACCCCAAAGCAGAACTGTATTACTGCCAAAGAGCAGTAGAGCAAGGCCATGTAGTTGCCATGAATAATATGGCCATACATTATTTTAATTTAGCGGTAGATGAGGATGAAACACAGCCTGAAACCTATCTTAAAGAAGCCTATCAATATTTTGAACGTACGCGCAAAATTATTCAGACTTTCAATGATCAACATGATTATAGCTACGACTACTTAGCAGATGACATTGTGCAACGCTACTGCGAGAAGTATTATATTTTTAGCTTTGACCCTGAAATTACCCAAGCGCTAATTACGCTGCTAACCCCACTTGCCGAACAACGGCATTATGCGGCAATGTGCGCTTTGGCTGATTTATATTCTGACCCGAATCGGCAACATAGTTATAACTATGTCAAAGCTGTCAAATGGTGTTTGGCCGCTTATTATCAAGACAGCCAAACTGAAAAAATGCAGCAATTATTTGCACGGTTACATGCCAACAAAAAAAGTAAGCAACAATTCGAAGCCGTTGAAAGAACGCTGAGTGCCCGTAAGATTCCTGGCCGACAAGATGTGTTTTGGTAACTAAAATAATTGTTTAATGGCGAAACAGATAAAAGGGAGTTGGATAATTTTATTATAAAATATCAGTGTCATTGTTGTAATACAAAAAAAGCCGAA
This sequence comes from Acinetobacter sp. MD2(2019), assembly GCF_035615615.1. Taxonomy (NCBI): domain Bacteria; kingdom Pseudomonadati; phylum Pseudomonadota; class Gammaproteobacteria; order Moraxellales; family Moraxellaceae; genus Acinetobacter; species Acinetobacter sp. MD2(2019). The sequence goes on from NZ_VTDU01000007.1 coordinate 22,779, forward strand.
CATTGAAACGAATAGGTTTTCATGTTCGGCCATAATATTACAAATAAGCGCACATCGGGCCTGTAATACATTTAGCTTGAATTTACGTGAGTGATTAACGCCGCCGTGTACTATAACGGCTACGTCCACGTGCCATGCCACCTAAAGCATTCAGAACCGCCATTTTACTCATGCTGCCAGATGCGTGTGCATGACAAATGGCTGCAGCTAAAGCATCGGCTGCATCTGCTTGAGGGCAAATGTCGAGTTTAAGTAATTTCACCACCATCATTTGCACTTGTTCTTTTTCTGCTGCGCCATAGCCCACAACCGATTGCTTAATTTGGCGTGCAGTATATTCAGCGACTTGTAAATCTAAGTTGACCAAAGCGGCAATGGCTGCACCACGCGCTTGTCCAAGTTTTAAGGCTGAATCGGGGTTTTGTGCCATAAACACTTGTTCAACTGCTGCTTCTGTTGGGCCATGAAATTTTACAATTCGTTCGATGCCTGCAAAAATGCGTTTTAATCGTTCAGGCATGTCTTGGCTCTCGGTACGAATCGTTCCTGCATCGACAAAACGTAAAAGATTACCTTGTTTTTCAATAATTCCGTAACCGGTAAGGCGAGAACCTGGGTCGATCCCAATAATAAGTGACATAACAAACAACTTGTAAAAATTAAATTTTGGTTAGTATAGGGGGTCTGGCTTTGTTGCACAAAACTGTTCTTAAAGAAGCTGACTACAAAAACGTGGGCGATTCACAATTAGTTAGTAATTCGTTAGATCAAATTAAGTTATTAGGCGATAAACTATGCGCGAGAAATTTTGAAAGTCTGGTCAATGAAACTCATGCATGTATAGCCATGTTAAATAAATTTATAGAATTAGGCCGACCTCAAACCCAAGTTATCACTTAAGTTTGGTAAATCTAAGACAATTATGGAATTTTTATTGTTATGCAATAAATCCATTTTGGAATTTTTAAAAATAAATTTTGTAAGATTTTTATTGTTAAATTACTTATTTGAAGAAGGTTCTATTCCTACCATTATTTTTTGCTATATATAGAGCCTGATCTGATTTGTTAAAAAAATCTACATATTCTTTCGTTTTAAAATATTCTAAATAGCTTAGGCCGATACTTACTGTAATACTTAAAGGTTTTTTGTTGGAAATGATATAAGGGTTTTTTTCAATATTAGTTCGAATATTTTCTGCTAATTGCATCGTATCTTTTTTGGTGGTGTTTCTGTATAAAATCATAAATTCTTCACCCCCATAACGACAAAAAAAAGTATTTTCAGGTAGTGTGTCTGATATTATTTTACAGGTGTGTCTAATGATGTTATCACCAATATCATGCCCATATGTGTCGTTAATTTTTTTAAAAAAATCAATATCTATAATAAGTAGCGCGCACTTTTCTATCTTATCTTCTTTATTAATTAATTCAAGAAAACCACGCCGATTAAAAATATTTGTTAAATAATCTTTTTGTGAGCTTAATTTAAATTTTTTAATTAAATATCGCTGATTTTTAACTAAGATATTAATAATGATCGGTACTAATGTGGCCAAGGTTGTTCCAATTTGCAAGCTTACTCTCTGATCAAGCTCAAACGGAAATTTGGAAAGGTTTGGAATTTTTTCTAGAAATACAAGACCATAGTAATATTGGGTTCCAAAAGAAATGACGATTAAAAGAGATAAAATCGTCATTGGGTAACTGAGAGCACACCAAATAATAGCAGGCAAAATAAAGGCAATAGAAGCAATGCCAGTGAATTTTATTGCTACTATCGTTGAGAAAGTAAGTAAAACTAACGGTTTTAAATTTTCTATTTTATATTCAAATTGTTTTTTATGGATGGCGGATATAATACTGTAAAAAAATATAATAAAGATAGAATAATTAAGACACTCTCCAGTAAACCAATATAAATAAAATAAAATATCTTTATTTTGAAAATCCTCTACCATGAATGGCTGTGCAAAAATAAAAGCATAACCTGAGCATAGCATTGCACCAAACATAAGAATTATATAAAAGCAAGGTATTTCATCTATACTCAAAATACTGCTTATATAAATTGAAATTAAATTAGTAATGGTAAGGTGTAATATTAATAAAGGAGATTCTGAAGTAAGTATCCAGTCTGCAAAGAAAAATCCAACAAAGAGCCCTGGAAAAAGTATAATAATTTTCTTGATGTTACCAATGAAAATAAAATAACTAATGAAAAAAGCATTCGGTAACCAAATGGATGCGAAAAAATTTAAAGGGCGAGAAAGAATACTAATACTGGCAAGGAGAAAAACAACTAAAGCTACTAAGCATATTTTTAAAAAACTTTTAAGTAAAGTTGTTTTGATTAAAAACATATATCCTCTGTCATTTATATCTACTCATCATGAATAGAATGCTTTTGTTAAACCTTATTGTTTGTTACCAGAGATCGTTTGTATCATCCTCTTTATTAAGGTGAATAAAATGGTTTGTCTCAGGTATTGAATAAATAGAAGGTCTATAAGCGAGTCTAAGTACATTTTACAAGAATTATACGATTATAAAAATGTTGTTTTTAAAAAATATTTAATCTTTTCTGTAGCCACCTTTCATAAATACTTCACACATAAATTTCAGCTAGCCCTAGCAAATATAAGTTATAGCCACATCTAAAAAGTTTGCTACATTTCATTAAAGGGACTATCCAATGTTTCCTGTACCGTTTTAGCGTCTTGGCTGACTCGTGTTGAGTTCTCGGAATTGTATGAACTAGAGCGAATGGTAAAATTGGGTTTGGCAATTGAATTTTACTAGTTCGCTATTTTTTTGAAGAAAAAATGTCAATAGACCCCAATACATCCAACGATATGTGTATAAAAAATGATAAATTCAGCCAATACACCTTTAAAAGCTTTAAAATGCCCTTATTAATCTTTTTATGTGTAATTGTTTGCTAGAATAAAAGTTATACATATCATTTTAAATTAAAGGATAGATGATTTTTCATGAATGTCGTATTAATGGTTGTCATAGGCGCAATACTTGAAATTGCTGTATGGATTGGCGTGGCTCAATTCATTAGTGGATGGTATGTGTTTTTCTGGTTTATTCTTGCTGCCGTGATTGGTTTTAAACTATTGCGTTCAAGTACAGCAACCATTATGCCGCAATTGCAACAGATGCAAATGACTGGACAATTGTCGGCAGATAAAACAGTAACACAGAAAATTGCTTTGGCGATTGCAGGTATTTTACTGATTATCCCAGGTTTAATTTCAGATGTGATTGCGGTGTTAATTTTATTGCCACCAGTGCAAAAAATGGTTGTTGCTGCACTCATGTCGGCTTTGGCAAAACGTCAACAAGCGATGATGGGTAAAATGATGGGCGGCATGGGAATGGGTGGCGCAAATTTTGGCGGTCAAAATCCATTTGAAGACCTCATGCGCCAAATGCAAGGGCAACAAACCAGTGCCAACGATTCAGACATTATTGAAGGTGAAGCACGAGAAGTTAAACCGAACCATAAAAAAATTGAACTGAAAGATGTAAAGAAAAACTAAAACTCACAGACGCGGCATAAAAAACAGAATCTTTTAAGGTTCTGTTTTTTTTTGTTATTGATTTATAAGATGAATTTTATCAAGCTTGAAAATCAGATTCGCTATTTTTTGATGTACTTCAACTAAACTCTGTATACAATAGATTCTCTATTTTTATTCATAAATTACAGTGTCGATTCTGCATGAATGCCTTCGGTTTAGCAAAATTAAATAAAATTTCATATTTTCCACAAATCACTTTAATTCTAATTACCATTATTTGGGGCGGCACATTTTTGGTGGTGCAACATGCTGTCACGGTAAGCACTCCTATGTTTTTTGTGGGCTTTCGTTTTGCAACCGCGGCTTTGGCGGTAGGGCTTATTTCTATCTCAGCATTAGTCAAAATGACATGGAAAGACCTTGTTGCAGGAAGTGTAATTGGAATAGCGATTGCAGCAGGATATGGTGCACAAACTGTGGGTTTACAAACGATTTCTAGTAGTGAATCTGCTTTTTTAACTGCTTTATATGTTCCAATGGTGCCGCTATTACAATTCATCTTATTTCGTAAGATGCTAAAACCTATGGCGTGGTTAGGTGTTTTATGTGCATTTATTGGCTTAATTTTACTCACGGGAAATGGTTGGCATCGTATTTCTTTTAATTTTGGACAATTGGTGACTCTGTTTGGGGCAATTGCCATTGCACTTGAAATTTTACTAATTAGCTTTTTTTCAAATACGGTAAACGTAAAATGTGTCACGGTGATTCAATTGGCTGTGGCATCATTGGTTGCTTTTATCAGCATGCCTGCTGTTGGTGAAAACAGCATTCCGCCTATGAGTTGGACATTAATTTTCTCTGCGGTGGGTTTGGGCTTAGCCAGTGCGTTAATTCAATTGACTATGAACTGGGCACAGCGTTCTGTTGAGCCGGCTCAAGCGGCCATTATTTACGCTGGAGAACCTGTTTGGGCTGGGCTCTTTGGGCGACTTGCAGGGGAGCGACTCGGCATAGCTGCATTATTGGGTGGATTATTTGTGGTGTTGGGCGTTGTTGTGAGTGAGCTAAAATGGAAACCGAAGCAACAGGTACTCAATTCAGATAAAACCTAAGCTTTATTTTCTACGTATTAAATAGCAAAAAGCGAAGCACAGGGCTTCGCTTTTTTATTGTATTTTAGACTTAAATTTTTGCAATTAGGTCGTGAATGTTTTTAGCTTGTTCTGCGGCATTACCAGTATAAGTTGCAGGCGTTAATTCAGCTAAGCGCGCACGTTCATCACTTGGAACTTGTGCAAGTTCATCACCATTTACAAAGTTCACCATCATTTCACGGGTCATTGCTTGGCCGCGCGTCAGTGCTTTAAGTTTTTCATATGGTTTTTCGATGTTGTAACGACGCATCACGGTTTGAATTGGCTCTGCAAGCACTTCTTGTGATTGATCTAAATCGTCAAGTAAACGCGCTGCATTTAATTCAAGTTTGCCTACGCCTTTTAAGCATGCTTCAAAAGCAATTAAACTTTGTGCAAAACCTACACCCATGTTACGTAAAACGGTTGAGTCGGTTAAGTCACGCTGCCAGCGAGAAATTGGCAGTTTTTCACCAAGGTGTGCAAGTACAGCATTTGCAATCCCTAAGTTACCTTCAGAATTTTCAAAGTCAATTGGGTTCACTTTATGTGGCATGGTAGATGAACCAACTTCGCCATCTTTTAAACGCTGTTTGAAATAACCTAAAGAGATATAACCCCAAACGTCTCGGTTAAAGTCAATTAAAATAGTATTAAAACGACGTAACGCATCAAAGAGTTCCGCCATGTAGTCATGTGGTTCAATTTGAGTGGTGTATGGATTGAAGCTTAAACCTAAAGATTCAACAAAAGCTTGCGCATGAGCCGCCCAATCAATGCTTGGATAAGCAGAAAGGTGAGCATTATAGTTACCCACTGCACCGTTAATTTTGCCCAACAATTCTACATTTTTAAATTGCTTCACTTGGCGTGCAAGGCGATACGCCACGTTTGCCATTTCTTTACCCAAAGTGGTTGGGCTGGCAGTTTGACCATGCGTACGCGACAACATTGGTTGTTCAGCATGTGTACTTGCCAAGGCTGAAATTTCTGCCACAATTTGCTGCATATTGCTCAGCAAGACTTCACGACCATTTTTAAGCATTAACGCATGCGACAAGTTGTTAATGTCTTCTGAAGTACAAGCAAAGTGAATAAATTCACCGGCATTTTTAAGTTCATCAATGTGGGCAATTTTTTCTTTTAAGAAGTATTCAACTGCTTTTACATCGTGGTTGGTGGTACGTTCAATTTCTTTAATGCGTAAAGCATCATCTTCAGAAAATGTATCTACAATGGCATCTAATGCTTGATTGGTCGCATCGCTAAACGCTGGAATTTCTAAAATTTCAGGATGTTTTGCAAGGGCTTGTAACCAGCGAACTTCAACTGTTACACGGGCGTGAATTAAGCCAAACTCAGACAAATACGGGCGAAGAGCATCACATTTACTCGCATAGCGTCCATCTAATGGAGAAAGTGCAGTTAAAGCGTTCATAAAGTTTCCTTCAATAGGGTGCAAAACACCTAAAACAAAACCGATTTACAGTTCACTAATTTGATATTGCAGACGCGCAATGGACTGAACATCGTGTAGAAGTTTACGTTTACCAAAAATAAGTTGTATGGAGCTACCTTGCATTTGTCGCCAAAGATGCGCCATTTGTAGCCCAGTAAAAAGAGAAGCTCGAATACGATTGGTGTGTTGAGAATCTTTAAATGCTTCTGCATTGCCTCTTACTAAAATACGCGGATTAATTTTTCCTGCCGTATCGACATAGGTTTGTGCCAAATTGGCCAAGATACTCGGATGTAGATAATTTTGATCGAAAAAAGAAAGTTGTTTTAAAATTTTCTGTTGAGATTGTTCAATAATTTTAACGAATTCAGGGTTGCGGTAGACTTTCTTTTCTAAATGCAGCAGTGCCACAGCATAATTCATGGGTAATTTAGCGGCGCTGAGCTTGGGAATTTTACTTTTCGGTAAGGGACTAAACGGTTGAATAATATTTTGTTCTAATGTTTTTAGCCCGAGGGATAAATCGTTCAGTTGATTAAAAAAATCGAGGGTTTTGCAGTCGTTGTGTTGAATGGGGCGAATATTTAAGCTGGCTTTAATCAGGTGTTCAAAATAAAAATTGCCGCTTTCACCAATACTGTTTAAACCTTTCATCGCGGTCATATGGGTTAGCTGGGTGGCTTGAAACACTCCAGCTAACGCCAATACGCGATTCTGTCGCACAGTGAGAAGTTGAGGCTGTTGAAAGGGAAGGTCAACCATGCCTGAATATTCCTACAAAAAAGCAGGTTTAGGGGCATTGGTATGATGAATCACACCTCCACCTAAACAGTTGTCATCAATATAAAACACAACGCTTTGCCCCGGAGTTACAGCACGTTGCGCTTCGTCAAACTCAACGCGCACCCCATTTTCTGAGATGTCATCGCGGAAAATTGTACACGCTTGGTCAGGCTGACGATAGCGGGTTTTTGCAGTACAGCGTAAGCCGTCGCTAGGAATGTTTTGTTCGCCGGCCACCCAATCAATGCTATTGCTCCATAATTGTGTGCTCAGCATTAAAGGATGTTCATGCCCTTGGCCAACCACTAAGCGATTGCCTTCAATATCTTTATGCAATACAAACCATGCGCCTTCTTCGGCATGGCGTAAACCGCCTAAACCAATACCACCGCGCTGGCCCAAGGTATAATACATTAAACCGTGATGTTCTCCGACTTCTTGGCCATTATCCAGTACAATTTTACCCGGTTGAGCAGGCAAGTATTGTTTTAGAAAGTCATTAAAACGGCGTTCGCCAATAAAACAAATGCCAGTTGAATCTTTTTTCTTTGCCGTTGCAAGTTCAAGTTCGGCTGCAATTCGGCGGACTTCTGGTTTTTCAATTTCACCCACGGGGAATAAGGTTTTATTAATTTCACGCCCATGAACAGCATGCAGGAAATAACTTTGGTCTTTATTTTGATCTAAACCACGCAATAACGGTGCGTAGGTTTCACCTTTACTGTTGGTCTGAGTTGCACCACGGCGGGTATAGTGACCTGTAGCAATAAAATCTGCGCCCAGTGTTAACGCATGGTCGATAAACGCACGGAATTTAATTTCTTTATTGCATAAAATATCTGGGTTTGGTGTACGACCTGCTGCATATTCTGCTAAAAAATGCTCGAAGACACGATCCCAATATTCCATTGCAAAATTTGCGGTGTGCAGTTTAATGCCTAATTTATCTGCAACCGCTTGCGCATCTGCAAGGTCTGTCATTGCAGTGCAATATTCCGTTCCGTCATCTTCTTCCCAATTTTTCATGAAAAGCCCTTCAACTTGATAACCTTGTTGAAGGAGTAATGCCGCAGAAACAGAAGAATCTACACCACCAGACATACCGACGATGACACGTTGTTGCATAAAATTAAGCGTCCAATTGTGAAATAGGTTTAGGAGAAAAAGGGTGTTCGTAAATAGCAGACAATGGGAACTTTTGTCCATGCATTGCATCTTGTACTGCTTTAATCACCAGAGGGCTTCGTGCACGGGCCGAGAGTTGTAATTCATCTAAACTCATCCACACGGCTTGAATAATGTCTTGGTCTAATTGTGCATGTGTGTTTTCTTGAACGAGGTGCGCCAAGAAACAAAACCGAAAATAGGTTCGGTTGGGAAACATGGGCGGGGTATAGGTGTATATCCCTAAAAAATGGTCTATTTCGATGTCGTGACCAGTTTCTTCTTTGGTTTCGCGAATTGCGGCTTCAATTAGTGTTTCGTCTGCTTCGACATGACCTGCGGGCTGATTAAAAACAGGATAATCTACACCATCTGAATATTCTTCAACAAACAGAAATTTACCCTCTTTTTCAACTACAGTTGCAACAGTAACGTGTGCTGTCCAAGCAGTCATAAAAAAGCACCAAAGGCATTAAAAAAACGTATTTTACGAAATTTATGCCTTTGATGCTATGTTTGATTGTCAAAACAATAACAATCAGAGATATTTTTTAAAATAATTTGCTAAAAAATTGTTTAACGTAGTCAATCATGCGTGAGAAGAAGCCAGCTTCATCAACCGCTTTTAACGCAACAACTGGTTTTTCAGCAATGACTTTACCATCTAAGGTTGCTACAAGTTTACCAATCACTTGACCTTTTTTAAGTGGTGCATTCACTTCAGGCGAAACTTGTAATTGGGTTTTAATGTCGCTTGCTTGGCCTTTTGGCATGGTCACGTTAAAGTCTTCTGCTAAACCTGCGGGTACTTCATCATCTTGACCAAACCAAACGCGCACATTTTTTAAAGCTTGATTAGATGGCTGTACTTTCACCGTTTCGTAGTTTGCATATCCCCATGCCAATAACGCACGTGTTTGGTTTGCGCGTTCATTCACGCTTGGCGTACCAAAAATCACGGAAATTAAGCGCATAGGACCACGTTTACTCGACGTAGTTAAGCAATAACCCGCTTCTTCGGTGTGGCCTGTTTTTAAACCATCTACACTTGGGTCTGTATATAACAGTGGGTTACGGTTGCCTTGCTTAATGTTGTTAAAGGCAAAAGAGCGTTCTGAATAAATTGGGTAGTATTTGGCACTGTCATGAATAATATGTTGTGCTAAAACAGCCATATCTTTTGCAGTTGAATAATGACCTTCTGCCGGTAAGCCCGTTGCATTTATAAAGTGGGTATTTGTCATGCCAAGACGTTTTGCTTCTTGGTTCATGGTGTAGGCAAAAGTACCTTCATTGCCTGAGATATGTTCCGCCATGGCTTTAGATGCATCATTACCTGACTGGATAATAATACCGCGTAACATTTCTAGAACAGTGGCTGTGCCATTTAAAGGAACATACATACAAGATTCAGTACTACTGCCACGACACCATGCAGACTCATTCATACGGACTTTTTCACCTTCGGTGAGTTGTCCTTGTAATAGTTTCTGTTCAATGATGTAACTGGTCATCATTTTCGTCATTGACGCAGGGGCAAGTTTCTCATTTTCATTTTTTGCCGCAAGAATTTGACCTGTTTCGTAATCCATCAACACGTAGGATTTGTTATTTAAGTCCGGTGGCGAAGATAAGACAGTTGCTGCGTAAGAAAAAGAAGGTAAAAGTAAGAGGGCAGCAAAGGTGCTTTTTCGGCTCATTCGTGATATTCCAGTCGATTTTAGAGGCGTGTAAGGTCTAGCATTGTAGGGTAAAGAAAAGTTGACCGCTAGGGCGACATCAACTTAAATTCTACCCGTATTGTAACTAAATTAAGGCTTTTTGGTGTTGCTGAGCGTTGAAATTTCCTGACAAATTTCTTTATTTTGTTCATCACCCGCTTTTTTAGCATCTTGTTCAGCTTCAGTTAAATATTTCTTAAAAGATTTGTCTTTGGCGATTTTTTCTAAAGCTTGTACTGGGTTTTGAACGTCAGGCAGATTTTCTTTAACTAACGATGTATAGCCGTCTTTAAAATTTTGATTTTTAAACCCGTAACCATTGCATAATTTCGACAGCACATAAATCGCTGCCAATTCTTCCGATGTTACCGAGTTGTGGTCGGGCGTAACTTCAATATTTTCTGTTTCTGCAGATTTGTTGCTTGATGTTTTTTCAGGTTGCGCCTGCGCATAAGACATACATAAAATTGTTGTGCTACACAAACCTAGAATAAATTTTTTAATCAATCGATTCATAAGAATAAAACTAAATAAAATTATGACAAAAGATTACCCTTTTTTTTGAAGAATAGCAGTAGGAAACTGTTATCAAGATGTAGTCATTGATACAAATTCTCTCAAAAATGTGCCATTTGCCGTTAAAACAAGGCAGATAAAACCGATTGGGTGCTTACATAAAGGCCGAGGCTTGTGCTAAAAAGAAACCACCTAATGAAATGAATAAAATAAAGTTTTAACTATGAATATATTAGTTGCCAACGATGATGGTGTTTTCGCCCCCGGCATTCAAGCCCTTGCCAACGCATTAAAACCACTCGGCCGTGTAATTGTTGTTGCACCCGAAGCTGAGCGTAGCGGTTTTTCAAGTGCTTTAACTTTGGATCGTCCATTGCGTCCGGTTCAAATTATGCCCGATGTTTGGTCGGTAAATGGCACACCTGCAGATTGTGTTTATTTGGCTTTAAATGGTCTATTCGATATACAGTTTGACTTGGTGGTGAGTGGGATTAATAGTGGCGCCAATTTAGGCGATGATGTTTTGTACTCTGGTACCGTTGGTGCAGCATTTGAGGGTCGATTGATGCGTTATCCGTCTATTGCTGTGTCTTTGGTTGGGTCTGATGTGCGTCAATATCAATCGGCAGAGAATTATCAAGCTGCCGCACAGTGGGTGCATGACTTTATTGCTCAAGGCTTACCTCAAATTCCAGAGCGACATATTTTAAATATTAATATTCCAGATATTGCTCAATTAAACGGAGCGATGGTGACTTATCAAGGGCAACGCCGGCAGTCTAAACCGATTTCTAGTCATGTCGATCCGCGTGGACATCAGGTGTTTTGGATTGGTTTATCTGGCGAAGCGGTGTCTGAACCTCAAAAACAGCAACAAGGTTTGCAATCTGACTTTTATGCGATTAATCACGGGTTTGTCAGTATTACCCCGATTCAGATGGATGCGACAAACTACGAGGTTTTAGACCAATTGCACCAACAGCTTGGCATAACGAGTTAATATAATGTTGCACAATGTAGCAACTTTGTGAAGAAAAGCCACATTCAAAATTCTTTAAGAAATTTTTTGTTAATCTTGACACAAATTTATTTAATCTTTGGTTGTCGAGAGGGTACACAATGCCATTGTTGCAATCACCAAATTTAGAGAAAGAAGTTAAAAATTCAATGTTAAAACCAGGATCATTTTCACTTGCTCTAGTTCTATTCGCTGCATTAACTGGCTGTGCGTCAAAACCACAGGTAGGTACAACACACACCATGAATGCGCCGAACTATTATACGGTGCGTAGTGGCGACACCTTAAGTGGCATTGCTGGGCGTTATGGTCTGAATTATATTACGGTTGCACAAATGAATGGCATTGCACCGCCATATGTAATTTACGTGAATCAATCATTACGTTTAAAAGGTTCTGCAGCAACACCGTCGCGTGTGGTGACACAACCAATGCAGGCCGCGCCGTCTATTCAAACCCAGCACATTGCATTACCAAATTCTAATGCTGCAGCAAGCGCGGCTGCCACTAATATTGCTAAAACCACAGCGCCTGCGGTGACGAATCCTGCGGCTGGTTTGAAATGGATACGTCCTGCAAATAGTGCCATTATCGACCAATTTAATTTAGCCAATAATGTAAAAGGCGTACGTTTTGCTGGTCAACAAGGTGATCCAGTCTTTGCTGCTGCAGATGGTCAGGTGGTTTATGCCGACAACGGTTTAAAAGAATATGGCAATCTCATTTTAATTAAGCATTCTAATGGTTACATTAGTGCGTATGCCTATAACAGCAAGCTGTTGGTGAAAAGTGGCATGAGTGTAAAAGTGGGGCAGAAAATTGCAGAAATGGGCTCGACTGGTACCGCTAATCGGGTGATGTTGGAATTCCAAATTCGCGCCAATGGTAAACCTATTGACCCAATGCAAGTGATTCAATAATTTTTAACCGATTGATATAATGCAAAAGTTGAATAGGGATTTTCAATATTGCGTTATATGATGGCAGCATCACATATTTTTATACCGAGGGAAGGTTATGTTAGATCAGCTTCGAGCAATGGGGATTTTTGCTTGTGTTGTCAGACAAAACTCTTTTAGTGGTGCTGCTAAAGAACTAGGTATAACAACCAGTGCAGTGAGCCAGCAAATTCGTTCTTTAGAACAAGAAATGGCCGTTACGCTGCTATATCGCTCAACCCGTAAAATTAGCTTAACTGAAGCAGGGAAAGTTTTTTTCTTAAGCTGTAAAGAAATGTTGGAGGCAGCAGAGCGCGGTAGAAAAGGCATTCATGCGCTGCGTGAAGATTTAGTCGGTCCTTTAAACATTGCTGCGGGTACCGACTTGCTCGCACAACATGTTATTCCTGCGTTGTCTTACTGGATGGAAGTACACCCGAGTTTAAATGTACAGTTCGAGGTGATGCCGTCAGAACAACAACTTTTGTCGTTGCCAGATTTAACCCTTAAATTAAAGTTACAGCACGAAATGCCAGTTGAAGGCGAGGTCGCACTTGCATCCATCGAACAGATTTTAGTGGCTGCACCGAGCTATTTACAAAAGCATTCTCCAATTTCACATCCAACTGATCTGCAAAAACACGCGTTATATTCAGATGCAGCCTTGTTGAATACACAGCCATTGTTATTTACTCATGTTATTTCAACAGAGAAAATTTCGCTGCAAATACAAATTCCTAAACAGCAAGCAATGAATCATATCGCTGTTGTTAAGTCTTTGTGTGGCAACGGTTTGGGTGTGGCTCAAGTGTTATCTTTAGATGTGCAAAAAGAAGTTTCAAATGGGCAATTAAACGTGGTGTTATCCGACTGGAAATTACCACAATATACGCTGTATGCCGTTGTTGCAGATTCGTCCTCTATTCGAACTCACCGTTGTTTAGATGTGTTAAAAGCTTATTTTGATCGTTTTTTAGGCAAAACTGTACTGAAAGAAGCAAGCTAAAGCAGGTTTCTACAATAAAAAGTAAAGCCAATCTAAAGATTGGCTTTATTTTATGGCCTTAAACTTTTATGCACTTATGCCGCAGCTAAAAAGTTTTGTATTAATGGCACAAGTCGGCTAATCAGTTCATCTGCTTCTGCTTGAGTTAATGTAAGCGCAGGCAGTAAACGCACCACATTTCCTGCGGTGACGTTAATAATTAATTGTTTTTCTTCACGGGCAATATTGACCAATTCGCCACAGGCTTTAGGTAATTCAATGCCAATCATTAACCCAAAACCACGAACAATAATATCTTCACGGTTGAGTTGCTCACGAAGCTGCTGAACAATATACGCCCCCATCTTCGCAGCGTTTTCGACTAAATTTTCTTTTTGAATAATGTCGATAACGGTATATACCACGCGAGAACCTAATGGTGTGCCACCATAAGTCGAACCATGATTTCCAGCTTGTAACACGCCTACAGCAGGGCCTTGCGTCATCACTGCGCCAACAGGGAAGCCATTGCCTAAGCCTTTAGCTGTGGTTAATACATCTGGAATGGCATGTGTATGCTGATATGCAAAGTATTTGCCTGTACGGCCATTACCGGTCTGTACTTCATCAAGCATCATTAACCATTGGTTTTTATTGCAAATATCTCGAATTTGTTCTAAATATTCAAAACCTTGAGGTGCGGTATTTACCCCACCTTCACCCTGAATGGGTTCAACTAAAATCGCAACAATATCTGGATGAATCAGTGCTAATTCTTCAATGGCTTCAATATCGCCAAAGGGCACGCGTAAAAAACCTTCAACCAGTGGTGCAAAGCCTTCTTGGACTTTTTTATTGCCGGTTGCCGACAACGTTGCCAAGGTTCGACCGTGAAAAGAGTGGTCTGCTACAATAATTTTAGGTGAATGAATGCCTTGTTGGTGGCCATATTTACGTGCAATTTTAATTGCACCTTCATTCGATTCTGCACCACTGTTCGAGAAAAACACTTCTTGCATTCCTGAAGCTTCGGCTAATTTTTGTGCAGCCGCTGTTTGCCAAGGAATGTCGAATAAATTACTGGTATGAACCAGCGTTTGGGCTTGCTCTGCAATGGCACTGGCAATGGTTGGGTGAGCGTGACCTAAACCACAAACAGCAATTCCTGTTAATGCATCTAAATAAGCTGTGCCGTCGTTGGTGTACAAATAAGAACCTTGTCCTCGGACGAAACTGATTGGCTGGCGACCATAAGTCGGCATCACATGAGAGCTTTGATCAGTTTCAACTGGCGCAAGGGTAAATTGGTTCATTGAGATCTCTTATGTATCTAGTCGTTGAAAGCTTTTTATATAAGCAAAATCTTAGGCAGATGAAAAGAAATAATTAAAGAAAAACAGAAAAATTACAGCTGTTCACACCATATTGAAAAGATTTAGGTATAATAGGCGCATAATCGTTGAGGACTTATATCTATGACTGATCAAGCACGAGATACAGAAGCATTAATTCGTGATCAAATTGCTAAACATGCTGTACTCCTTTATATGAAAGGGACTCCACAGTTTCCACAATGTGGTTTTTCTGCACGTGCAGTTGAAGCGCTCAGTCAAATTGGCCGTCCATTTGCGTACGTGAATATTTTGGAAAACCAAGATATTCGTGCAATATTACCAAAAATTGCAAACTGGCCAACCTTCCCACAACTGTGGATCAATGGTGAATTGATTGGTGGTAGCGATATTATGCTAGATATGTTCCAAAAGGGTGAATTAAAAACTCTTGTTGAGCAATACAGCCCAGCACCAGAAGCCAAATAAAATTGTAAAAATAAAAAGAGCGCCAACTTGGCGCTTTTTTATTTGTTGCGCGCAAGCGTATGGAAATTAATACATGAAAATAAGTTTCATCGGCTCAGGTCGGGTTGCAACCCATTTTGCCAAGCAACTTAAACAGATTGGGCATCATATTCACCAAATTTATAGCCCGAAAAATGCCGAAAAATTGGCAAAAGAAGTTTGTGCTTGCGCGGTTACACAACTGGAACTACTAGATTCTGCGGTTGATATAGTCATCATTGCTGTGAGTGATCAAGCGATTGAATCTGTTGCACAAGCCTTACCGAAAAGCTTTCAAGAGGTCTGTATTGTGCATACTTCGGGGAGTACCGATTTAAGCGTATTAAGCAAATATCAGCAAAAATCTGGTGTGCTATATCCATTGCAAACTTTTAGTTTTGAAAAAGATGTGAACTGGGCTGAATTGCCGATCTTAATTGAAGGCAATACAATACAAGCATTCGAACTGATTGAGCAACTCGCAAATAGCCTAAGCAAAAAAGTATTTCATTACAGCTCTAAACAACGCTTAAGCTTACATCTAGCCGCCGTATTTGCATGTAATTTTAGTAATTATTGTTACGATCTGGCACATCAATTAACCGATACCGCTGCAATCGATTTTGGATTATTGCATCCACTGATTCTGGAAACGGCATTAAAAGCGACCCAGTTTGCTCCGCATGCCGTGCAGACCGGTCCAGCCAAACGGCATGATCAAAATATATTAAACATGCATCGCGCGTTATTGGCTGAACAGGGGCATGAATCTGCTTTAGCGGTTTATGATTTATTGAGTCAGCAGATTCAAAAGCAGCATCCCAAGCCCGAATAATCTTATAGTCAAGAAACTTCGCTGATCTATTTATTTTAAAATAGTCGGTGCATATCGAATCAGATGTTCTGTAAGTTTTGCTAATGGGGCAGACTGGCGCTTCCAATGGTGCCAATATAATTCCATTTCGGTTCGTGCTTCAGGTAAAATTTCAATTAATTCATTATTTTGTAACGCTGTTTTAATCTGAAATTCGGGTACCATGCCATAACCCAGCCCTAAGTGAATCGCATGCACGAAAGACTCAGACGATGGAATAAAATGACACGGATAGGTTCCTTTGGCCAAACCAAAAAGTTTATATAAAAGTTGAATATGCATTTGATCGTGATGGTTAAAAATAAGGGCAGGCGCAGTGCGAAGTGCTTCGCGGTTTAAACCAGATTTAAACCATTTTTTATAAAATTCAGGGGTTGCAACCATTTTATAGCGGACTACGCCCAATAGTTGGCTTTCGCAACCTTTCATTGGCTTACTTTCAATAGAAATACAGGCATTGACTGCACCTGTTTCTAATAAATTGTAAGTTCTTGATTGATCATCTAATTTTAATTCCAGTGCAATATGGTCGCGCAATAAAACTGGTTGCAAAAGTGGCAATAGCCACGTAGCCAAAGAATCGGCATTGGTTGCGAGGGTGACTTTAAAAAATTGTTGCTCGCTGTGTCCCTTTAGATGATGTAATAAATTTTGCTCTAAGCGATTGCAATGCTGTAAATATTCCAAGACTTCAAGTCCCGCCTGAGTTGCCGTACAAGGACGACCACGCAATACCAGCAGTTGCCCTAACTCTTTTTCTAGTGCTTGTACCCGTAATGAAACTGCCGATGCAGTCACACAAAGTTTTAATCCAGCATGTTCAAATGAACCGGTTTCAATCACTGCTAAAAATGCATCTGCTTGTTTATAGTCCAACATGGCTAAAAATAATTTAGTTTCCCTGAGAAGTTTTTAATTTTACTGAATTAAAACTAAGAAAACAGATAATAGCTTCAGAAAAAAAACTTTTTTAGGAACAGATTATGTACGCATTTGTTTATGGTTTAAGCACAGGGTTTTCTTTAATTGTTGCGATTGGGGCGCAAAATGTATTTGTCTTGAAGCAGGGCTTAAAACAACAGTCCATTTTTTTGGTCTGTTTTATTTGTGCATTATCCGATTCGCTGCTTATTTTGGCAGGCGTACTGGGTATGTCTAAACTTGTGGTCGATTTTCCGCAAATTGTCAGTATTGCAAAATATGTTGGTGCTGCATTTTTAACGTGTTATGGATTGATTCATCTTTGGTCTGCGTTAAAAAACAAAGATGAAATGACCACGGACACCCATCCACAGCAATCGTTATATCGTATTGTTATGACTTGTTTGGCCTTAACTTGGTTGAATCCGCATGTATATTTGGATACTTTATTTTTGGTGGGTTCAATTTCGGTTAAATTTCAAGATGTTGCTTTGCAGTTTGCCATTGGTGTAATTTTGGCTTCGTGGATTTTCTTTTTTACTTTAGGATATGGCGCACGAATTTTATTGCCATTACTTAAAAAAGCACAAACATGGCGATATTTGAATTTTATTATTGCTGTAATTATGTGGATGATTGCTTACCGATTGCTAGAAAGTTGATTCTAGCAATCGTCAAATTTAAGAATTAGATTTTTTTGAAAATAAAGTCATTAATTTTATGACCCGCTTCTAAGCCACGTTTTTCAAATTTTGTCAGTGGGCGCCATTCAGGGCGAGGAAAACTATTGCCTTTGCCTGCGGTATTATCAAGGTTTTCACGATTCTCTAACACATCGAGCATCCATTCGGCATACGGTTCCCAGTCGGTTGCTGCATGGAATGTTCCGCCTAATTTAAGTTTTTGTTCTACCAAAGCCATGCGTTCATGGCTAACAAAACGGCGTTTGAAATGACGTTTTTTCTGCCAAGGATCTGGGAAATATAATTGTAAACAATCGATACTTTGGTCAGGCATTTCGCGTAATACTTGAATTGCATCGGCATCTAAAACAAATAAATTATTTAAGCCTGCAAGTCCTGCTTCATAAACACACTGTGCAATACCTGGAACATGCACTTCAATCCCAACAAAGTTACGTTCTGGGTTGGCTTGTGCCATAAGCACCAGTGAACGTCCCATACCAAAACCGATTTCAACCGTAAGTGGGCGTTCGGGGTGGCTAAAATGCTGGCGTAAATCGCCCACAGGATATTCTAAGATGAAATGTTGATGTTGTTCCAACGCCGTTCGTTGTGAGGTATTCAGTGGCGCAGAACGGCGCATAAAAGTCACAATCTCGCGGTGTTCATGTAAATTGTCCAAATCCACAATTTGGGTTTCTTCGATGATTTCGTTGGTCATAACG
This sequence comes from Acinetobacter sp. MD2(2019), assembly GCF_035615615.1. Taxonomy (NCBI): domain Bacteria; kingdom Pseudomonadati; phylum Pseudomonadota; class Gammaproteobacteria; order Moraxellales; family Moraxellaceae; genus Acinetobacter; species Acinetobacter sp. MD2(2019). The sequence goes on from NZ_VTDU01000007.1 coordinate 41,075, forward strand.
TTGTAGTCAGTCGTTCGTATTACAAAGGCGCTATTGTAAGTCTTAAGCGACCTAAGTCAAATTTTTTACGACAATGGCGCAAATATTTTGAACTGAAAAACCCAACAAGGATATTGATGCTCAATATCCTTGTACAAATTGTGCTTATTTGAAGAAATAACCGGTTTCAGGTGAGCTTGCATTGGCCATACGTTTTCGTGGCATCCGCCCAGCAAGGAAAGCTTCGCGACCTGCTTCAACCGCTTTTTTCATGGCTGATGCCATTAAAATAGGTTGTTGCGCTGCGGCAATGGCGGTATTCATTAACACGCCATCACAGCCAAGTTCCATTGCAATGGCTGCATCACTTGCTGTCCCCACGCCGGCATCAACCAAAACCGGAACTTTAGCATTTTCTTTAATAATTGAAAGTGTATGCGGGTTTAAAATCCCTAAGCCAGAACCAATTAAGCTACCTAAAGGCATAATTGCCACACAACCCATACTTTCAAGTTCTTGCGCCACAATCGGGTCGTCTGAAGTATAGACCATCACTTCAAAACCATCGTCAATCAATGTTTTTGCTGCTTTTAAAGTTTCTACAATATTGGGATAAAGCGTTTTTTCATCACCCAATACTTCAAGTTTCATCAAATTGTGACCATCGAGCAGTTCACGCGCCAACATACAGGTACGAACGGCACTGTTTGCATCAAAACAACCGGCGGTATTGGGTAAGATGGTGTATTTTTCAGGTGGAATCACCGAAAGCAAATTGGGCTGATCAGCATGCTGGCCGATATTTACACGGCGAATCGCAACAGTCACAATTTCTGCGCCGCTGGCTTGAATTGCCGCGCCCGTTTCATTTAAATCTTTATATTTGCCCGTTCCAACCAGTAAACGAGATGAAAACTGACGTGAACCAACAATTAAAGGTGAATCTTGAACGAGAGAATTTTGCATAACAACTTACCTGTATTTAACCACCACCCACGGCATGAATAATTTCAATGCGATCATGAGCTGAAATGGCTGTACTTTCCAACCGAGATTTGGGAATAATCATTTCATTCAGTTCAACCGCAAAACGTTTGTTTTCTAACCCTAAAGATTGAACCAATGAAAGAAGGTTTGAGCATGCTGTTTCAGATGCCTGACCATTTAAAAAAAAGGGTGTCATTACGTGTATCCTTACTTAGTAAACCGAAATGCATTCCACGCTAAGCACAGCCAACCTAAAATCATCAGGCCGCCGCCAATCGGTGTAATCGCACCAAAAACGCGAGGAAAGCCAAGCCCCATTAAATAAAGTGAACCACAGAAAAATAAAATTCCTGTTTGAATGAGGATAAAACTGCTTTTAATCGGAAATTGAGGGACAGCTTTGACTAAAATGGCAAGGGCAAGTAAACCCAGCGCATGATAAAAGAAATATTCTGTTGAAGTGTGCCACCAATTCAGTTGCTCGGCACTGGCACGATTTTTAAGTCCGTGTGCACCAAATGCGCCAACAATTACGGCAATGGCGAGATTGATAGCAGAAATTGCAAGCCACATTGCGATATTCCGTCATAATTTTGCGTCTTACCTTAGCATAAAATGCAGGGCTAAGGATGCAGTTAAATTCAAGCACAATAAAAAAGGCTGAATTTTTTCAGCCTTTTAAATATGATTTAGTTGGATGACATCGCAACTTTAATTTTTTCCATAGCATTTTTTTCAAGCTGACGAATACGTTCCGCAGAAACATTGTATTCGGCTGCAAGTTCATGCAAAGTCGATTTATCATCATCTAACCAACGGCGTTGTAAGATATTACGAGAACGCGCATCGAGCTGATCCATGGCATCATGCAAGGCCGCATTGTTTTGTTCTTCATAATCTTCATTTTCAACCAATCGAGCAGGGTCATAACGATTATCTTCAAGATATAACGCTGGCGCAACATAACTTGAACCTTCGTCATCATCGTCATTTTGTGCTTCAAAAGCCGCATCGTAAGCCGTTAATCGACCTTCCATTTCTAACACTTGTTCAGGTGTTACGTTAAGATCGTTTGCAATCGATTTTGCTTCTTCAAGCGTTAATTTCTTACTAGATTTTTTTAAGCTACGTAAATTAAAAAACAATTTACGCTGTGCTTTTGTGGTTGCAATTTTAACAATGCGCCAGTTACGAATCACATATTCATGAATTTCAGCTTTAATCCAGTGCACAGCAAAAGAAACTAAACGAACGCCCATATTCGGGTCGAAGCGTTTAACGGCTTTCATTAAACCTAAGTTTCCTTCTTGGATGAGGTCGCCTTGAGGAAGACCATAACCTGCATAACTGCGTGCAATATGAACCACAAAACGCAAATGAGACATCACCAACATTTTGGCGGCCTCTAAATCCTGATCGTAATAATAACGGTCAGCGAGTTCTTTCTCTTGTTCAGCAGTAAGGATAGGTAATTGATTCACCGTGCTGATGTATGCGCCAAGATTTGCTCCCGGTGCAGACAATGACAGGGGCATCAATTGATTGCTGCTGTCACTCATGGATACTCCTTATAAGGATATTTGGTCTAATGACCAGTGGGTTCATCATAATCTTCTTAGATTACAGAATTAAGGGAAAAAGGGTAGAGAAATGTAAAAAAATATGCAACAACATGTATTTTTTATGATTTTATGCCTGAGTTTTAATCAGAAAATGTAGTTCTGCATTTGAAACTTTCGTCATTTTACAATCTAAGTGATTCAGCTGGCAATAACGAAGAATATCAATTTCACTGCTCGGATCTGAGGCTTTTAAGTAAAATTGACTCGGTGCTACTGCCGACTTAATTGCACGTTTAAGCATAAGTAACGGCATTGGACACGGTTTTTCTAAAGCATCAATTTCAATGAGTGCAAGCTGCGCACTTAAGTCATGGCTCATGTTGAAAATACTGATTTTGCAAAAGATATATCCTAACAAAAACTTTATTTTGAAAAAAGAAAAACAATCGCGTTTGTCTTTTGAATAAGGTAATCCATAAAAAATACGCCGAATAGGGAAAATTTTACTACCAATTCTATATTAGCCATGCTAATCTCAAGATCGGATTGCAGGAATGCTTATAGCAATTGATTGTTATAAATATCCTGTGATAATAATGTGGATATAACCGGAATTTGTTAATAGTTTTACAGAAATGGTCATAAGCTTAAAAATAATAACTATTTTTAAACTTTGTTCGCTTTGCTGTTTGCAACACCGGGGGAATCCTTTAATTGAATCACTGAGGATTAACTAATGACAGTACGTGAACAAGGCGTAGTTAAATGGTTTAACGATACTAAAGGTTTTGGTTTCATTCAACGTAGTGGTGGCGATGACGTTTTTGTTCATTTCCGCGCTATTATGGGTGAAGGTCACCGTTCATTACGTGACGGCCAACGCGTTGAATTCAGCGTAGTAGAAGGTCAAAAAGGTTTTCAAGCTGAGTCAGTTCAGCCACTTGACTAATCTTTTTTGATTACGCAAGAAAAAACGTCCCAACAGGGGCGTTTTTTGTTTTTAAGCCATCATTTTTATGATTGATAGATATCCTGCATTCATAAGATTTAAATTAAAACTGATAAAAAATGATATTGAATCATTATTTTTAAATAGGTTTGCCTATGCCATTCTTAGAAAAACTACGTATACGTTATCCGATCTTTCTTTCACCTATGGCGGGTGTAACAACACCAAAACTTGCAGCAACTGTTTCAAATGCAGGTGGTTTAGGTGCGCTAGGATTAGGTGCAAGCACGATTGATCAAGCCAAAAAACAAATTTTAGAAACGCAGAAACTGACTACAAAGCCATTTCAGTTGAACTTTTTTTGTCATCAACCTGCACGTTTAGATGGAAATATTGCCCAGCAATGGATTAATTATTTGCGAGCTCACTTTTTACAATTCAATGCGCAAGCACCAGAACAACTCAATTGTATTTATCCCAGTTTTTTAGAAAATGATGACTTTTTAGCGCTTATTTTAGAAACACGTCCTTCAGTGGTGAGTTTTCACTTTGGTTTACCGCATGCGCATCAAATTCAGGCACTAAAAAACGCAGGCATTGTGACGATGGTTACGGCCACCAATTTGGTTGAAGCGTTACAAATTCAAGAGGCCGGCATTGATATTATTGTTGCACAAGGCATTGAAGCCGGTGGGCATAGAGGATTATTTCATCCGCACCATGAAAGTGGTTTAAGCACATCCGATTTAGTGTCTTTACTATTGCAACATTGCAAAATTCCAGTGGTTGCCGCAGGCGGTATTATGACGGGTAAACAAGCACAACTTTATTTAAATATTGGTGCGAGTGCGGTGCAGTTGGGAACGGCTTTTATTGCTTGTCCAGAGTCGAATGCCACTCAAGCCTATCGTGATGCGTTAATGGCTAAACCCATTGTTACTCAATTAAGTGCCAGTATTTCGGGCAGACCTGCTCGAGGAATTTTAAATGCATGGCATACGCAAATAGATACGCCATCTCGCCCAGATTTACCTGTATATCCTTATACTTATGATATTGCAAAGCAATTGCATGCTGTTGCAAGTGCTCAGCAATCGCAAGATTATGCGGCATTTTGGGCAGGTTCAGGCGCCATGCACATACAGAATTTAGCTGCCGCAGAGCTATTTCAGTCTATTGTTGCCGATTTGGCATAATTTACACATCGAGTGGATGATAATGTTCTACGCGCACATCATCCATATTTTGCCCGTGTGCCAATAATTCATTAAAGTAGTTTTCAACCACTTTGGCCTGTGCCGTGGTTACTTCAACTTGATACATTTGTTGGCGGAATTCATTACTGCGGTGTAAACCTTTGGTGTACCACGCGATATGTTTTCGGGCAATTCGGCAACCAGAGTATTCACCATAAAACGCATATAATTCTTGTAGGTGCCCCATCAGCACATCTTTTACTTCTTGGATGTTTGGTGCAGCTAAATGTTCGCCTGTTTTAAGATAATGCGCAATTTCACGAAAAATCCACGGGCGACCTTGTGCTGCACGACCAATCATAATTGCATCTGCGCCTGTGTAATCCAAAACATACTTGGCTTTTTCTGGGCTGTCGATATCGCCATTGGCAATAACAGGAATATTCAATTCAGACTTCACTTGTTTAATTAGGTCGTAGCGCGCGGTGTTTAAATACATTTCCTCACGGGTGCGTCCATGCAATGCCAGCGCGGCAATTCCTGCTTGTTCTGCACGTTTGGCAACGCGTAAAATATTTTCGTGCCCGTTTAAAAAACCGAGTCGGGTTTTGAGGGTGACTGGAACATCTACCGCTTCAACAACGGTATCTAAAATACGCGCGACCAAATCTTCATCTTGCAACAGTGCCGAGCCGGCCAATTTATTGCAGACTTTTTTTGCAGGGCACCCCATGTTGATATCGACAATTTGCGCGCCATTGTTGACTTGATAGCGCGCAGCTTCTGCCAGTTGTTCGGGGTCTGAGCCCGCAATTTGTGCTGAAATTGGGGCAATTTCGCCATCGAAATTTGCGCGATATAAGCTTTTTTTGCTCATACGCAATGTTTTATCTGCTGTCATCATTTCGCTGACAGCATGCCCTGCACCAAAATATTTGCATAAGGTTCTAAATGGACGGTCAGTGACGCCTGCCATTGGCGCAACAAAAATAGGCGAATGCTTTGATTTATCAAACAATTCTTCAATTACTTTGTTTTTACTCAATTTTTTGATTCCCGTATTCTTAAAGATTCTACATGATTCTTAATCATTCTTAACTATTCTTTACGCCTAATTTGCGCCATAATTCTAAAATGGCGTAAACTTAATTTAATGGCGTAAATATGGGAACAATTGCAGAGCGAATTACAACAGATGGTAAGACTCGCTACAGAGCACAAATACGAATAACCCGTAAAGGATTACCACCGTTTATTAAAACACGAACTTTTGCAAAAGAATCACTAGCTAAGGAGTGGATTAAACGACTAGAGGCCGAAATACTGATTAACCCGGCTATTCTAAATCCGGAAGCGGTCGCTGTGTCAAAAACTTTAAAGGAATTTTTTGAAAGATACTTAGCTGAAATTGGCGATGAATTCGGGGGAACAAAACCAAGTGCACTCAAGCATATCTATAACTATAGCCTTGCTCATAAAAATGTTTATGACATAACCCGTCAAGACTTCTCAAATTTTGCTATAGAGCGCAGAAAAGGCAACCCAATCGAAATGACAGATGGTGTCGCTCCAGCAACAGTTCTGAAGGATTTATCTCATATTGCGTCTGTTTTAAATCACGCTGAACTTGTTTGGGGTGAGGATATTCTCTTTGTTAAGAATGAGCTTACACAAGCACTCATTGGCTTAAAAAAGGCTCGAATTGTTACAAAATCCAAAGCTCGTGATCGTTTGGCCACCCATGAAGAACTACAAATATTGACAAACCATTTCTATAAAGGCTGGAAGCGTGTACGCAATGCCATCCCAATGCACTTGGTTATGTGGCTTGCAATTTATACCGGTCGGCGTGAAGGTGAGCTTTGCTCCATGCGTCTAGATGATTTCGATCGCAAAAATAGTCAATGGAAAATACGAGATGTAAAAAATCCCGATGGGTCTAAAGGCAATCACAAATATGCCCATCTCGAGCCATTAGCATTGCAAGTCATTGATGAGTTATTAGATCCTCAAATACGTGCCCGCATGCTTGAGCTTGGTTATAGTGATGAACTACTTTTACCTGTAAATGTCCAAACCGTTTCTGATTATTTCCGCCGTGGATGCCGACTGAACGGTATTGAAGATTTACGTTTTCACGACCTTCGCCATGAGGCGGCTACACGTTACGCTGAGGATGGCTTTAGCATACCTCAACTTCAAACAATCACCCTGCATTCTTCATGGTCCAGTCTTCAACGTTATGTGAATTTAAAGAAGCGTGGTGAGCGCCTAGATTTTCCAAGTGCTATGCAATTCGCCCGCAAGCAATACGATGAAAATTACTCTAAATTCGCATTAAAACAGCGATATGTGTCTGCTGCTGATATTGCGGATGCTGAACAAGCGTATACTCAAATTGAAACACCGGATGTAATAAATACTGAGTTGGATTTTATCAAAGCATCATTAATGAAGTTTATGAAGTCTTTTCGCCCAACCAAAAGCGTAAAAGATATGTATAAAGAAAAATCCAATATACAGAATATATTTGCTTGGAATGATGTTCAGCAATGTTTTGTGGTTCAGTACATACAAAATGCTTGGGAAAATTGGTTTGGCGAAAAAGGTGAGATTGACTGGCAACAACTACCGGGTGATACAACTCATTTTAGCATCAAGGGCCTTGATGTACTAAAGATTGAAGGCGAGCGAGTGCATAAATGGGAAAAAGAAATAAATAAATGGTTTGATATTACAAAGTATTTTGATGCTAATACTTCGGGTCTCATTAAAAAATAAGCCCTTATCCGCGCCCCGTGGTTGCAAAGCCTAAAAAGTGAGGTGAAATTAATTCACCTCACTCCAGTTTCTTTGGGATTCCTTTTGTAAAGAATCTAACCAAGATGCAACATCCGCTAAATTAACAAAATATTCTGATTTATTGCCGTCTACTTTAAAAGCTGGGAAGGGTAGCTTACATTTGGCAGCACGCTGTTTTGCTGCTGCCATATCTAAATGTGGCATGTAGTCATCAACAATATCCTTTAGAGAAACAATCGGGCGTTTGTATCTCAGAATTAACATCATTGATATGTCGATTTGGTCATTCTGATTGATAGCCAGAGCCATTAAAGCACCTCCTTGTATAATTGATGTTTAATGTTTTTTAACTTGGCCATTAGTAGGCATGATTCATTACTCTGTGGAGTGGCCAGTTTATGAAAACTTTGGCTGTAACGAACCATCTCAGCTTTAGTCATTAACATTAAATTTTCTATACGGCAATCTGTTCTATCTTGATTCTTGAACGCAACGACATGATCTACTGGTACTGCACCGTTGGCCTGTTCCCATACAAGTCGGTGTTTAAGGTCAAAGATATTTGGTTCAGCCGTTTTTACTAGAATATAGCCATCCTTAGAGCATATGCGCTCATAACCTATGGGTTTTTTGTTCCAGGTAATTTGGCCTTTTTTGAAGTTCCCAGAATTTGGCTTGCAAACACCTTTTGTCCCTGTGTTCCAGGGTTTAGTGCCTTTTTCAAAACAACCAGTTCGTCCTGTATTCCATTTTTTTCTCGTACATAGTGATTTAATTTGATCTACTGTGAATGTAGAGCCAAAGCGATTATTGACTTGTATTGTCAATTCTTTACGCTCCAAGGAACAGTTAGATTTAATAAAATCTAACTGTTCCTGAGTGTATTTAACTGCAGCACCTTTTGGCATTAATCACCCAATTAAGTTTTGTGGAATTTCAACTGAATCGGCATTTTTTACGCCACGGTATTCAGCGACTAATTTTGCTGCGCTTAAACGCATATTATTGTTCTTAATTACTTGTTCGCTAATTTTCTCAATTGCTTCAGCTTTTTGAATTTCGGCTTCAAGTTCACCACCTTTCAAACCAGGCTCGCTAAGGCGTTCAAGTTGTGCAAATAAGACAGTATTCAAATCTAGTGGTGTATTCATTTGCCTCTCCAGCAAGCTTCTTTAAATTTCGCATTACAAATTAGAGATTCAATTTCAGATGCGTTTACATTTTCAAAGTGATGTTCCATTTTTCCGCCGTAAATAATGAGCTTCCGACTTTTCGACGAGTAACTAAATTTCATGCGGCATCACCTTCTTGTTGTGAATTCAGAGCTGCACGCTTCTTTTTAATTTCGTCCAAAAGTGTAGGTACGATTTCAGGATTGCGCTTGTATGCAGCTGCTTCCAGTGTATCTAATGCTTCTGCAGTCGTGGCATTTTGAATATCCGCCAATAAAGAGGGTGGATTCTGATTTTCTGTTTGATTCAGCTCACTTAGCCGTTTGCTTTGAGCTGCAATAAGCGGCTCACGTTGTTTTTCAGTCCAATCTTTGGTGTAACGAGTGATAGCATTCACTTCTCCTGCAGTTTGTGAATCCTGAACTCGGACGAGAAGGTCTGCTAATTTTGATTCATACTCACGTACCACAAACACGGCTTTTCGTGAGCCAACAAAAGTGGCCAAGTGATATCTATGGTTTTCGATTAGCTGGGTATTACCCTTAATTTCTTCTTCACAAGCTTCAACATCTTGAATACATGTGGCCGCCGATAGCTGCTCCATAAAACGATCTTTAAGTTTTTGGGATGGTGCGTTTGGATCCTCGGCCACATCAGGCTGTTTTGGTGATAATGACTTAAGTGCGGCATCTTTAGCATCACAAATGCGTTGCCATTGATCTGTTGTGAAATCAGATTGCCCTAAGTCAGCTACCATTGCGCCAACTTCATCTAAGCTATTACAAGTTGCAAGAGCATCAATAATCAAGCTGCAGCGATCTTCCGGAGCGACAATGACTTCATTTTCAAGCTTTGCAAGTTTTTTGCCGCGCTTTACTGGTTTTTCTGCAGCTACATCCTGAATGAATTCAAATGCAGAACGTACCAAATCAATACCTAGCGATAAGCTTATTGCCCGAGCTTGGTCGATTGCACTATCAGCATCAGGCTGAGCAAATCCGCGAATAATCGCCTTATTAACATCTTTATTTTCTGCGTCAAACTTTGTACGCAAAATACATGCAGGCATCACAATAAAGATTTCTTGGCCAACTTGGATATCTGAAAGAAATAGGGGTTTAGGAAAAGAGCATCCAGCAAGCTCGATCATTTCAATTTCAATCGTGAATTCAGTATTTGAGCGAGCAAAGATGTCTGCCGAAAATTCCGAAATAGGGCGGAACTCTTTAAGCAGTGTGCTAGTTGCATCACGACAAAGAACTTTTTTACCAGCGAGCATTGCTTCAAATGCTGCGTTTGTAGAAATTAGGTTTTGCATGTTTATTATCCTTGTAATAATGCTTTTTTGACATTAGGGTCGAGTTCGTCTTGTTTAAGCAACCAGGCAACATAATCTTTTGGAATATCTTTGATTGGGGTCCCTTTATATTTCCCAAAAGGCATGATGCTAGGGATTTTTGCCGCCTCGGATGCTGTGTGCAAATCTTCGATATTTTGAATGCCTAACGAGGTAATAATGCTTTTTAAGATGAATCCGGTTAGAAGAACATCTTGCTTTGCATTGTGAGCATTACGAAGGCGTTGGCGAGCTATGTCATTTCCAGACATCAACATATAAGTTAATGCTGAAATATTATGAGCTTCCGCATCTGGCCAGACCTGACGAGCAAGTGCTAACGTACAAATTGGTTTTAATTTAGATACATCAACACCGCAGCGGGCGATAGCTTGAATGTCATAGTCAATGTTATGGCCAATGATGTATTCAACACTTTCAGGAAGTTTGAAGGTTGTATGCGGAGGCTTATTGATCAAGTCGGATTCAATAATATGATGCACAGCCATGGCGCCATAAGAAATTGGCGCTCCAACCGAGTAATGTTCATCAAAGGCTTGATCTGCAAATATTGAAGCTTCGCCGTTAACTAATTGAAATGGCACAAAAGCGATTTCTATTGGCAAGCCGTGAAGTGCATGTGTTTCTGTGTCTAAAATAATTGCTTTCATGCGGTCATTCCTGATTTAGCGAATTGGTCAATATCTTGTTTGGCGCGTTCAAGTTGGCTTTGTAGAATTACTAACAAAGAATCAATACCCAAATATTCACAAACGCTCATTACATCAAGCCCACGTTCGGCAATATAGTTTTGCAATTCATCTCGCTGGGTAGCAGTGATACCTTGATTATCGTTTGATGCTTGTTGATTGTTGTGGTTTAAACGTGTATCGATCTCTTTAGCGGCACGGTGCTTCTCATTGATAATTTGAATTATTTTATTTCTGGTTTCATCAAACTTTTGTACCTGAACATCCATGAGACTGTTTAATTCACGCTTTGCACAATATGACTCAATATTGATACCCGCCTGATTCATTAAACCTTCAAGTTCAAGAAATTGGTTGCCATCAATAGTGGCATTTGCTGAGCCAGAATTCAGCCATTGTTTTAGTAAAACGCCATCATTTTCGCTGAGTGTGTGTGGTTCGGAGAATAACCGGGAACGATCCTTTGTCGCGATTGCAAGATTATCGTGTGTGAGGTCTAGTACAGTAGAGAATTCATACTCAATACCATCACGTTGCTCAGCTTTCATTCCAACTTTTTCGACTTTCTTTTTGCCGTTATCATTAGTTTGAACAGTTTCCATTTTTGAGCGTAAAGTGACAATAATATTGATACTTGATTGAAGCATAGCATCAATAAATTTGCGATGGCGTGGCGTAACTTGACTCCAAGCACCCCAACTATTTCCCTTGAATGTTGTAGATGCCAATTTATCTACAATTTCGAGACAACCGCCAACACCAGACCATTCATGTGTAATGCTGTCAATGATCAAAGTGTCAAATCCAGCGCTCTCAGCAGCCTTTATGGCATCAATAAACTTTTCAGGGGAATAGGGTGGTTGAATATTTGCATGTTCAAATTCAACAATATCATCATACAATTCAGCACTACTGTTTTCGGTATCAGCAACCGCAATACGCCCACCAATACCTTTAGCTAAAAGTAACGCACCAAATGTTTTTCCTGAACCAGTAGGGCCAGCAACAGCCAATCGTAATTTGGCGTTTTTACGTTCAGCTTTTTTAAAAAAGACAGACATTATTCTTCTCCTTAATTATATTTTGCATTGTTATAAGCAATGCGCTGGTTTGCTGAATATCGATTGTGTTGAAAACACGGATTACTAAACATAATGGCCGCTTCTTTGCGCTGCTCGAACAGGCCTGCTTTTAAGTTGCGCACAATCCAAGCTTTCGCTTTGAGTTCTGCACTAGGCATTTTGTGAGAACCAGATTCGCGTTCTACAAAGACTGCAGTGATTTGCATGTCTGTTGAATATCTGTCCAGTAAATCCATTGAAGATCGTGATTACTTCGCTAAAGCATGCGGAACTACTTTGGGTAACTTGCAACAGATCATTTACGTCAACAAGAAATGTAGCGCTGAACTCGCAATTAATATCGATAAAGCCAGTAATGGCGAAGTTTCCTGTGACTTGTTGTGCCCAGGGGCTGACTTTAATTACTTACGAGCGCAAGCCTTAACTGCATAAATTCATTATCAAGTTTCACGAATTTTAAAGAAACGTGAAAAGAAACAAGGTTTCACATGGAAATATCAAAAGAGACAAAAACGGCGTTACACAAAATGATTCATCAATCCTTAGGCATTACCCCCAAGGATGTTGCTGATGTGATTGGTGTATCGCATAAAACTATTCTGAATTACGCGAATCCAAATATGGATGAGCATTTACCGAGTTTGAAAGCTTTTGAAGCGGTGCTGACCTACACACAAAACCCAGCAGTGCTAAAAGTTTGGGCACACAAATTGGGCTTAATGCTTGTTCCTGTAAAGCAGGCGACAGAAAAAGAGCATCAAGTGAGTGTTCTTGAGTCGTTGCTGCACCTGAACATTGGTAATGGCCAAATGAATAAACACGTGCATGACATTTTGGAAGATGGAGTAGTTACGCCGTCTGAACTGGACGAAACATTACTTTTGATTGAATCAATTGAGCAAGAATTGGCGTGTTTTCGTAAAGCAGTTCAAGGCGAAGCGGCCAAATATTTGTCTGCCATACAAACAGAAAAAGCCTGATTTCGTGGATCAGGCTTTAGGTATTCATAAACCTTGGAGTGAATGAACATGGTTAATTTAACAGAACATAAGTGCGCTGGCAATTGCTCCAATCACATGGAAGCTTGCTACATCGAAAAGAAGAAGCAAGTTGAGTTACTGCAAACAGAAGTTGCCCGATTGAATAACAAAAATTCAGAACTGAACTTGGAAAATACGCGCTTGCAGAAAATTATTGATTTGATGCATGAAGCTGAAAAACAAGAAGCAGGGCGGATTCAAGAGATCCATTCTTTAATCGTGGAGAGTCTTTAATGAAAGAACGTCCGATTTTATTCAATACAGCAATGGTTCAAGCGATTTTAGAAGGTCGTAAGACTCAGACTCGGCGCATCTTGCAATGCGATCATCCTGTAGTAACCGGTTTTATTCCAAATGGTGAGCATGGCTACTGGAAAGGAACAGCTAAAAGCGATGCGGTAATTCAGCAATATATTACAACATTCCCTTTTACCATCAAATGTCCATTCGGGATTGTTGGCGACCGTCTTTGGGTTCGTGAAACATTCCGCTTATATGATTCAGATGAATGTCCTCATGCTGATTTTCCATGTGGATGCCCAAGAAATGGCACACCTTTATTTAAGGCTTCTCATGATTGTGGGGATGGTGAGAAATGGACTCCATCAATTCACATGCCGCGCTCAGCAAGTCGTATTCTTCTCGAAATTACCAAAATTCGTGTAGAACGTTTGAATGATATTTCTAGCGAAGATGCAAAAGCTGAAGGTTTTGATTATTCATCACATCAATCTGCTATTGAAATGGGCTATGCAATTGGCGCTCGAACTAATTTTCGCCATGAATGGGAAGAAATTTATGGTCAAAATGCATGGAACAAAAATCCATGGGTATGGGTAATTGAATTCCAAGTGATTGAGGGTGGTGAGTAATGTATAAATATCTCCACCATATTGGTGACTTTATTGTTGATACCGCACACCTCACACCCCTTGAGGAGTGCTTCTATCGCCGTGCAATTGACTTGTATTATCTGAACGAAAAACCATTACCCAAAGAAACCCAGTCGGTTTTCCGTCGGTTACGTGCGATAACCCAAGAAGAAAGGGAAGCGGTAATAAATGTGCTTCAAGATTTTTTTGTTGAGCAGGAAGATGGATTTCACAATAAACGCTGTGATGCCGAAATTGCTGAATACCAGTTGAATGCAAACAAGAATCGTGAAAATGGTAAAAAAGGCGGTCGTCCATCCAAGAAAAAACCCGAAATTAACCCACTAACAAGTGGAGTAGTTAATAGTGAAAATCCAAAAGAAACCCACTCGGTTAATTTGGGTTCTGAAAATGAAACCCAAAAAAACCTTAACCGTAAACCGTTAACCGATAACCATATAAATACACACACACTAAGCGCAGACGAAAATTCAAAAATCGAAAATGCATGGAAACCCGAACCTGATTTTCTGCTCGCTGTGATTCAAACCAGTGTGGGTAATCAAGCACAGTCAGTCATCGACATGCCTGATTACGAATTTCACTTGGGTAATTTCAATGCGCATTGGGAAAACAAAACCGAACTCACTGAAAACCAACGCACCCGCAAGTTTGCCCAGTGGTTGATTCTTGAGTTTAAAAAACCAAAGTCCACGACCAGCCAAAAACCGAACGGCAGATCTAGCCAAGTGAACAACCGCAACGTCAACGACAAATGGGCGAATGAAACTAAACGGTTAATCATTAATATCCCGCCGCGATACTCTAAAACCGAAATTGCTGTGGTGAATTTCATGGCGTGGTGTTTTGGCAAAGTTCCAGACTGCGAGTTTATTCACATCAGTTATTCTGCAATGCTTGCTGCGAATAACGCCTTCCAGACACGGAATATGGTGGTTGAGCCAGCTTATAGCAAAGTTTTTCCTGACATGAAGTTGCGCGATGATAGTAAAGCCAAAGACAACTGGAGAACTGCTGCCGGTGGTGTTTGTTATGCCACAGGTACAGGCGGTACCATCACAGGTTTTGGTGCAGGAAAGCTGCGTAATAGTTTTGGTGGGGCAATCATTATTGATGATCCGCACAAAGCAGACGAAGCAACATCAAAAACCATTCGTGAAGGTGTAATTGATTGGTTTCAAAACACCCTTGAATCTCGTACCAACTCGCCAGATACACCAATCATCGTCATTATGCAGCGCCTACATGAGGGTGATTTGTCGGGGTGGCTTTTGGGTGACCGCGAAGATGGCGAGCCAATTGAAGGTGGCAATGGTGAAGTATGGGAACATTTATGTTTATCGGCCATTCAACCAGATGGCACGGCGCTATGGCCAGCAAAGCATTCAATTGAACGCTTAAAGGTAATGGAGCAGGCGGCGCCGTATGTATTTGCAGGGCAATATCGTCAGTTGCCTGCACCTCCTGCAGGTGGTTTCTTTAAGCCAGATATGATTGAAATTGTAGATGCGCTTCCTTCTGATTATTTAAAAGAGGTTCGCGCTTGGGATTTGGCTGCATCTGAAAATGAGGGTGATTACACTGCTGGGCCTCGGATGCTTAGAACTAAAGACAATATTTTTTACATTACCGACATGGTACGCGGGCAATGGGGACCAGATGGCGTTGAGCGCACCATTACTCAAACCGCCAAAATGGATGGCAATGATGTGTCGATTCGCTTGCCACAAGATCCGGGACAAGCAGGTAAATCGCAAGCCAAAAACTTTGTCACGAAATTAGCGGGTTTTGATGTAAAAGCCGAACCAGTTTCAGGTGACAAAATTACCCGGGCACAACCTTTTGCGGCGCAGGTCAATATTGGCAATGTGAAAATGTTGCGCGGTACTTGGAACAAGGCGTTGATTGAAGAATTGCGTTATTTCCCTAATGGCCTGAACGATGACCAGGTCGATGGATGTAGTGATGCGTTCAACGACCTAAATGAAGTTCGCATTCGCAAAAAACCTGCTACAGCCGGTAATCGAACATTCAACTAAACCTATCAACTTTAAGCGCTCCTTTCGGGGCGTTTTTTATGTCTGAGATTTAACTATGGCAAAGTCTAAAAAAGACAAAGCGTCAAAAAAGGCTTTGTCTGGTGGCAACTTATATTCACAAGAAGCGGTTTCAAGCTTGTTGCAAAAATGGGGGCGTTTACCGGATCTTGATGAGGTATTACGTAAAGCAGGTATTGCACGCCATCGCTTAGCGGTTCTGCTGGATGATGATGAAATTGCCCAAACCACAGAAACACGGCTTGATGCGCTGCTAGGTCAGCCGATTAAGCTTGAGCCAAGCGATACACCCCAAGCACTTCTGATTAAACAAGAGCTGGATGAATGGTTTCATGAAATTGCATCTTCATCCTTAAATGGCCTGTTCTTTGGTTATTCTGTACAAGAAGCGGTATATGTCGCTAAAGGGAATTACATTGGCTTGTTGGAAATTAAAGAAAAGCCAATGGAGTGGTTTGAGCCTAAGAACGATGGACGTTTGCTGTATCGACAAGACTGCTCGGGTACACGAACAACCATGGCTAACAATGTGGGTACTGAATATGCAGCATTATTTAAAGGGGTAGATACTTACTCTGGCGATAAAATTGTTGTTGAAATTTGGCGCTTACAACTCTCACCAGAAACCACATTCGATTTAATTAACGAAGATTTCTCATCTTACGATTTGACCGGTGATGCATTGGCAGATTCATCAAAATCCAACAATGCCGAACTTGGGCCGTTTGGTGTAATTGAGCGCTTCACAGTCTAAACAACAAATAAGCAGGCATAGGAACGGCGCATAAGCGTCTTTTTTTATGCCTGTTTTTAGGATTTATCATGAATGATTTTTTCTTGGCCAAGAATGCCACTTTAACGCTGAACTACAACAATCAAGACTTTGAAGTACGACAAGTGCAAGTAAAAGACTTTGATTTGTGGCTTAGTGTTGCTGAAGAGGTTAAAAACTTGGTGGACACTAAAAATTATTCAGATGAATTTTTACAGTCATTGTTTGAACAAGCACCAATTCAATGCTTGCAACTAGTGTCCATAGTGACGGACATTCCTGAGCAATTGATGTTGGATTGCATTCTTCCGGCACTCAAATTAGTGCTGACAGTAAATGAAGCTTTTTTCCACGAGCAAGCTGAAAAACAAAAATCTTCGCGTGGTCGCCGTAATCAGCAAAGTACATCCGATGAATCATCGTGGTTTGATTTATTTCAATTGTTGGTGCGGTATGGCCATTCGCATGAAAGCATCATGAATATGAGCTATGGCACATTTAAAAAGTACGTTTCGGCATGCATTAAACAGCAAAAAAATGAAGCGCTGGGCGATTTAAATACCATGCGTGTAGCACAACATGCCGATAAAAAAGGTGTAGAGCGTTATGTGGATAGTCTAAATATTACAGAGCGTTAATGAGTTGTTACATTGATTAACATTACGGCTTTTATTAGTATATGTATGAAATGCCTATAAAAGTGATTCTAATGAAAAAAATATTAATGTGTTTAGCTCTACTTATTTCTAGTTCGGCGTTTGCAATTGGCGACACCGATTCATTCTATTCTACTTCAGGTGCGCTAGTTCGGATTGGTGATACAGAGGCGGAATTGCTGAATAAAATGCGTGCACACCAAAGCCCAGCAATTGAGTGGGTGCAAAATAATCGCGGTTATTCGTTTAGAGCTGAAGTCTACACGTTTTCGATTGAAACCATGATTTATAAGGTCTACATCTCACAAGGTAAGATTTTTAAAATTACCTCTAATTATTCGTGAGGGTGTGGAAAATGAAATATATCATTATTGCAGTCGTTATTATTGTGTCGGGCCTTGGCTTCTATTCTTATAAATCTAGCCAAGCCAGCAAAGCCGAATATGCTCAGAAAATGGCGGATTATGAGAAGCAGCAACTTATGTCTGTTAAGGTTTCTGAATTAAAATCCAAAATTGATTTACGAGATCAGGATGCACTCAAACTGATTCAGTCTGCAAAACTAACAGTTGAAGATGCTACCTTTTACGAAAAAATCAATGAAAAATGGCAAGATGCAATCAAAGTAGCTGGGGCAACAGCAAGAATTAATCTTAATCAATCTGTTGATGGTTTACAGCAAATTAAGCGTGAATTAAGCGAGAAAGTAACTTCAAGTGATTGCGATAGCATGTCTAAAGACACATTACTTTTAGCTTACGATAAAACTATCGACTCTTATTTATCTTTTATGCAAAACAAGGAAACAGAAGCAAGCCTAAACCAATCTTCCAGCGATCAAGTGATGGCTGAAGCAAATAAGATATTGTCATACTGTAAATCTGCAAGTGGGACGTAAATATTATGAATTGTCCTAGCTGTAATTCAGGAAACACCAAAACATTCCAAATGGTGTACATGTCGGGCACAAGAAATGGAAAATCCAGCATGAAGGGTGTTGGTATTTCCACATCAGGAAATATTTCTTTGGGTGTGGGTGGTGGTAGCACATCATCACAATCGCTATTAGCTGCCAATTGCCAACCGCCTAAAATAAGCCAATTGCCGAAACTTGGTTTATTTGCGTTGATCTTTTTTGTATGGATTCCGCTTACTGGAATTGTGCTAAGTGCATTTTCAGCGCCAAGTTTTCTTAAGGGTGTCGGTTCTTTTATTGTTGGTGCTGTGCTACTTGGTTTGGCAACTTACGCCGTAATTAAGTTGTTTAACCATATTAGATTTAGCGGCAAAGAAAAGCTGCATGAATATGCTAATTCGTGGCTATGTTTAAAATGTGGAACAACCTTTTTACCACCAAATTTTAAAACAATATCGGCTGGAAAGACGGAAGTTGCACAGCTAACCAAGCAAATAGCAGAAGATGCGAAGCAGCTAAAGCAAGAACAGTCGAAAAGCATATTAGTGAGCGATACGGCATTTACACCTGTAATCAATGAGGAGCAACTTACGACTTGTTCGAGTTGCGGCAATCAGGTGAGTAAATCGGCTATTAAATGTCGGCACTGCCAAACAATGTTAGAAGAAGCACCCTAGGGTGCTTTTTTATTCGAGAGTGTTCTACCATAACGGCAAAGTTAAATCTCAAGATCGGATTGATGCTTTGAAGCTTACCGCATGAAGATATACTCGAAGAGCCTGAAATGGACTTGTTTGATGCGCCTAGTAAAGGGTTTGTTTAGCTATTAAATAGTTAGTCTATTTTATTTTGAAATTGCTCTAACAACTCATTCTGTTTTTCCACTTGCTCTTGTAGGTTTTTAATTATCCCAAATAGGCTTTTTAAATTCTGTAAAGAGTCCAGTGTATTTATGATTTGGTCATCTAGAATTTTTGGAAGTGCTGCGTTGTACACAAAGCTTTGTTCTAGGCGAGCAATAATGTCCGCATTCATTGAGCGGTTATGAGATTTTGCAGACTCAGCTATTTTACTTTTTAAATCATCCGACCAGCGAAGATTGTATTGCGTTGTTAAGTGACCGCTATCACTACTCATTAGAAACCTTATAAATTGAGTTATAACTCAATACATAATAATTCTATTAATCGGGTATTGACAATACTACCCGATCAATACTACTATTAATTATACCCGATTGATAGGATGTTTAAGTGGAATTACCTACCAAGCCAAAAAAAGGCAGAGCAACCCACGCTAAGGTTCAATATAACCTTAGAATTGATCCAGACTTACTAAATTGGCTTAAAGATCTAGGGTGTGAATATGAGCGACCAGTGAATTATTTAATTAATCACGCAGTAAAACAAATGAAAGAAGCAATAGAGAGTGCGAAAGCATGAAATTAACAGACAACAAAAAAGCCCCTGAATCTTGGCGGATGCGGAGCTTGATTGAATTGTCACTAAATAGGAAAAGTAACATGACAAGTTTAACACAAAACCAATTCAACACAAATGCTCAACCTTTAGTACTGGGTGGCTTCTCAATTCGCCAAGATGACGAAGGACGTTATTGCTTGAATGATTTGCATAAGGCGAGTGGCAGCGACAAGAAACATCAGCCTGCTTACTTTATTCGTAATCAACAAACAAAAGACTTAGTTTTAGAAATTGAGAATCCAAGTAATGGGGCATCTGCAAATTTGCAGACCCCCGCAATTGGAAAAATAAACGATGGTAAAAATAACGGCACATACGTTGTTAAAGAACTCGTTTACTCATACGCAATGTGGATTTCTGCAAAGTTTCATTTACAAGTGATTCGTGCTTATGACTCTTTGGTGATGGAGTGGCTGCTTAATGACAAGCAAACCATTTCACCAGACCAAGCAGGCATTCTTTACAACATTGTTCACACACGTGCAGCAGGGAATAAAAACCTAATTGTGCAAATGTGGAGTCGTTTAAAGAATCACTTTAAATATTCTGCAAGCTATCGTGAGTTAAAGGCTTTTCATTTTGAAGATGCTAAACATTATTTAGAAGTTATGGATTTGAAGGCTAAGAAAGAAACTGAATCAAGAAATGAAGGTGGTGTTAATCAAACCTCACAACCTTGGCAAGATGTGAATGTTCAGTTCTTAATGTGGTATGTGCCGAAGTTAGCCAAAATTATTAAAGATGACGTTTATCCAGCATTAAGGCTGTTAAGAAGTGAATATGCCGCACAGGTCATTGGCTATGCCCAAGAAGCAGTTTGCCATGCGAACGTTTTGAACAGAATTGCTCTAAACAATGGCATGACTCACTACGATCGTGTTGGTGGCCATCCAGTGCATACCTTGGAATGGTATTTGGATAAGTAGTTTTAAATGAATCAAAACCCACTTTCGAGTGGGTTTTTTATTGCCAAAATTTTGTAAGAGCCTCTCTTACAAATACGTTTTCTTTCAATCCCTGTTTTTGGATTCTAAGATTTAATAACACCCAAAGAAAAACCCCGATACGGCAAATATCGGGGTTTTTTAATATCAACCTAAAGAGTTAGGAGACATTAGCAATCTATGTCTAAAGATAACAAATTTTCTTTCAAGTTTCTAGGAGTAGTTATGGAAGCTATGAACTTAAAACCCGATAGTTTTGTAAAGGTGTTTTGGCATATCGCACTTATCACTGCATTTATCATGATTGTTTCGTTTTTAATTCAGTGTGCGAAATTCTATTTAGGAATGCATTAAATGATAAATATTGCAAAAACAAAGCGCACTTAAAACCGACCTTCAAATGGTCGGTTTTTTATTACCTAAAATTCGAGAAAATCATGGCTAAAGATTTAGTTTTTAAACTTGTAATGGATGCTGATGTTAAAAGCTTTGTGACCAATACAAAGCAGTCTGAAGCAACCGCAAAATCTGTATTTGAGTCAATCAAGCAGGAAGCTGAAAAATTACGTGCATCTACAGCAAAGGCAACCGAGCAAATTGGTAATATCATTCCACAGGGTACTGAAACCTTAGTTCATGCTTTAACTCAATCCCTAAAAGAAGCATCAAGAATTATCACGGAGTCTGGAAGTGACGCTGTGGTCGCTGCGAAAAATTTCGAGACACTCGGCGCCAAAGGTAATCAAGCACTCGTACAGATTGATAGAGATTTGATAGAGGCGAAAAATAATTTAGCTGAATTTACTAAAACAAGTGCGTCACCAAAAGATATTGAGTTAGCAAGACAGCGAGTCCAGCAATTAGAGCTAAGTATTGATCAAACACACGCAGCATTTCAGGAATTTCAAACAGTCGCTTCTAATGCAAATAATGAATTAAACAAAATAGGAACATCTGCCAATCAAGCAGCTAAAGGTGCACAGATAGCAGAATCAGGGTTTAACGTATTAAAAGCATCACTTGCTGCACTAGGTTTGGGCGTAACGGCAAATGAGCTTTTGCAAACAGCGGACGCTTACAAAAACTTAAGTTCACGTGTCCAAATTGCAATTGGCGAACATGGCAACTTAAGTCAAGCCATGTCTGACGTTGTAAATATTGCGCTTAAGACAAATTCAGACCTAGAAGCCACTGGAACGCTATACACCAAGATTACCAAGGCTGCTCAAGATTTAAATAAGGTTCAGCAGGAACTATTTAGTTACTCAAATAATGGCACCAAGCAGCTTAAAGTAAATCAGCAAGATGTATTGCAGATTACCGAAAGCTTAAACAAGGCTACACAAATTAGTGGCAGCACGGCGCAAGCAACTGAAGCATCGTTGTACCAACTAGGCCAGTCATTATCTACAGGTGTTTTGCGCGGAGAGGAATTTAACTCTGTATTTGAAGGTACACCAAGAATCATGCAGGCCATTGCAGATGGTTTGGGGGTGTCTACAGGGCAGCTTAAGAATATGGCTGATGCTGGCCAACTGACAACAAATGTTTGGTTGCCTGCATTTCTAAGCCAAGCCAATAAGTTAAATTCGGAATTTGCCAAATTTCCTTTAACGATAGGTACCGCAACCAACAACCTAAAAACATCATGGGCGGTATATCTAGGTGAGCTAGATAAGACTTACGGAATTAGTGCAAATGTGGCAAAAGCTATTCAGCTTATTTCTGAAAACCTTGGAACATTGGCCAGTGTTTTAAAAATTGCAGCAGAAGCCGCGATTGCCTATAAAGCAATTGATATTGCTCAATCGCTTATGGCTAAAGCAAATGCTGCAAATATGGCTAAAGTTGCCTTGGCAACCGAAACACAAGCGATTGTTGCTAATACTGCTGCCAACTTAGCCAATGCAAATGCTGCAAAGGTAGCGGCGGCAGCGCATAATCAAGTTTCACAAAGCACATCAGGGTTAGCCCCTACCTTTACAAGTGTAACTGGTAGAGTAGCTGGGTTTTTAGGCAGATTGGGTACTTATGGCGCTGTTGCAGGGGGTGTTGTCTTAGGCGGTAAAGCTATAGTAGATAGTCTAAAAGAAACAGGTAATTGGCTAGGAGAATCAGTTGCTAAGTTTGCTTTACATCGCCAAGGATTAAAGACTGTTGAAGAAGCCGAAGCGGAACTTGCTGCACAACAAAAAAGAAGCAAAGTAGCAGCTGAAGAAGCTGCGGCAACGAAACGCCGTGATGCTGCTGCGGCCGAATTGGCAAAAAATGCGGCTTTAGGTCTAAATGATGCATCTAAAAAGGTGGTTGCAAACTTTGATCAGCAAGTACAATCGGGAACAAAAGTCACTGAAGCATTAAAAGGTGTTGCAGAAGCTTTTAGTTTTGATAGCACAACGGGCATTAATAATGGCATTACTGCGCTTATGGCATTACAGGCGCAAGGCAAGGCAACAGGGGAGCAAGTTAAAAAAGCCTTATCAGGTGCGCTAGATGGTCAAGATCTTGTTGTATTTGAGACCAACTTTTCAACAGTTGGGGCAAAAATTCAAAATGAGATGGATAAAACCAATGCTGAGTTAAAGCAAAAGCAACAGGCGTATAACGATTGGAACAAAGCATCATCTAATTTATCGTATAACGATTGGGTTGCACAAAGCCAAAAATATAAAGATGGTATTGCAGCAACTCAAGCAAAGGTTAGTTCACTTCAAACCCAGTACAACAACACCATTCAAGGTGCTGCAATGGTGCATGGTGCTGTTTTAGACCAAGCCATTAAACGCACAGGTATTAGCTATGAGGAATTGCAAGGCAAGTCAACCAAAGCCTTTGTTTCGGCCAGCAACGATACCAATTTGCTAATTGGTGATTTGGATAAACTCAAGGCGGACGGCGTAGATACTGGGCGTTTATTAGGCTCAAGCCTAGGTAATGCAATTAACACAGCAACAAACCAGTCTGAGCTAGAGGGGTTAAAAAACAAAGTTAAGGGCTTGCGTGGCGAATTGGGTGAAAAGGTAACTGATGGTTTGCTTCAACAAATAGATCAGAAAATGATTGATGTTAAAGCAGCAACCGATGCATCTTTACCTGGCATTAATTCCGTGGCTGAAGCTTATAAAAAGTTAGGCGTACAAACCAGTGAGCAAGCTAAAGTTACGTCTCAAGGTTATATTGATGCATTTAACAAAATGCAAAGCAGTGGTAAGGCTACAGCAGCACAGTTGAAGCAAGCGTTAATCAATATGGCTGATCAAATCTATGCTTCAGGTGACCGTGGCAAGATTGCTTGGTATGAAAACCAACTGGCCATTAACGGTTTAACCTCCAAAGTTGATGAATTCGGAAAAGCCTCTGTTTCATCGTTAAATGACGTTTCTGCATCTGCAAATTCCACCGCCCAAAGCTTCTCATCCCTTGGTGATCAAGCCGAAACCGATGCAGACCGTGCAGCATCGGCATGGGAAGACGCAGCAGACCGTGTCGATGGCGCAAAAAGCGCAATGGACAAAAAAGGTGGTGGCAGTAGCGACTCATCTTCAAGCACCGGCGGTAGCGTTAGTGGACTTTGGTACACCAAGGAGAATGTTGAACAAAAGCTGAAAGATATTGGCTATAGCGACACACAAGCGTATGAAATGTCTAAAAAGCTTTATGACCAATCCAAAGGCGGTGGCGCACTTGGAGCAACCAGAGCAAGTCTTAGCTATTACGCGCGGCAAGGCATTGCAGCTGCTGATACTTTTGGGCCGAACATGTCGAACACGGCCTATATTGATGAACAGCTAGAGAAATACCGCGACAATTTGATGCAAAGCAAAGCATCAACCGAAGCGGCCACCGCTGCTGCATCGAATGCCACAAGCTCGGCAGGGCCAACCAAAACCATCAAACTGGAAGGCCCTGACGGACAGAGCGTACCAATAACAACTCCAGCGACACAGGCAGACACGCTTGAAAGCATCTTAGGGCAACTTGGACGACATAAAAGGAGTTCTTAAACATGAATTTAACCCGCATTAAAACAGGCGAAACCGTCCATTTAGAGGACGGTTTTTTATGGTCTGATGAATTTGATTGGCAACCGATTAAACAGCAGCTTGATTACGCCGTTGACGGTACACCTATCGTGCAAGAAGGTAAGAAGAAAGGCGGTCGCCCGATTACGTTGTTATCTAAAGATGCATCGCAAGGCTGGATCCAACGCAAATATTTAAACCAGCTTCACGATTGGTCAATTGCTCAAGCCGAGC
Organism: Acinetobacter sp. MD2(2019); assembly: GCF_035615615.1. Classification (NCBI taxonomy): domain Bacteria; kingdom Pseudomonadati; phylum Pseudomonadota; class Gammaproteobacteria; order Moraxellales; family Moraxellaceae; genus Acinetobacter; species Acinetobacter sp. MD2(2019). The sequence continues at coordinate 65,865 of NZ_VTDU01000007.1, forward strand.
AATTCACACTGCAGTTTACTTACCCACACGATACACGCTCATTCAAAGTGATTTTTAACCACGAAAACACGGCGTTTGAAGCAACACCGGTGAAAGAATTTCCGACCGTGTCGGAAGATGATTATTACAACGTAACTTTGCGTTTGTTGGAGTTCACACGCGATGCCAATTGAAACAAATAACCTCGTCATTTACGGCGCACAGCGTAACACCGACACCGATGACGGCGGTGGCCAGTACAATGGTCAACAAATCAAAGACGGTGATAGCAATAACCTGTTTGATGATATTTCTGTACTCGACCGCACCATGGGTGATGTGTCGATGCGTAAGTGTTTTCCTGCGGTAAATACCAATGACACCGATAAACTCATGGGTGCAGTGGCATATATCGCTAAAAACCCTGCCGATCCAAATGTGTCTGTGAGCCTGTTTTCTACCAAAGACTGGACAGATAAACGTAGTAGCGCACAAAACCGTGTAGAAAACTATTTGGCGAAAGGTGGTCAAGCGGCAGGGACCTTGCTCGACACGGCATATAAAGGCATGAAGCAAATTCAAACTGCGTTGTTTACCTCTGAAACCGCTTACACGGTAGGTACAACACTGGTATTGGCACAAAATGAAGGTAAAAGCACACAAGCGATTCAGTTTGTACGTGTAACCGCGGTTACAACACGTATTGCTAAAATGGTGATCGATCAAAAAGAAGTTGAATATCAAATTGCAACATATACAACCCAGACGGCGCTTGAGGGTGATTTTGTCGGGCTGTCGGCGAAAGACTGGTACAACGGAGCAACATCACAAACGCTATTACGTGAAACCCTGGTCGCCGACACAGGTAAGTACTATGCATCGGTGAATATGTCTGAAGATGCCGCCGTGGGTGATACGGTTATTACCGGTGATAGTGCTTATATTCAAATTATTCCGAGCGCTGAAACTGAAATTCCAGTTGTTGATGTCAGTGCATCGGGTGAAAGCATTTCTTTGGTTGCATCAAACACCAATGCAATTACCGTGACTCGATCGGTTGATGTCAGTACAACTCAAGCTTGTTACATTGGCTGCGCCGTTCTGCCAAACAGCTTTAGTTGTACTGTTTTTCAAGCAAAACTAACTGATAAGGGCGGGCAGCTAGTTGATTCAAGTGGTACTGTATTTGGTACGATCAACTATCAATACGGATTAATCAACTGGACGAGTAATGCCGGCACAGGCACAGCAAACATTGATTTTGTGTTTCAGCCGGCGGCCACACCGTCACGCCCACAAGAAACACTTTTGATTCAAGTCACAAAGGACAATCGCTCACTCAACTGGATTCAAACTTTAGCGCCCATTCCTTCGCCAAAATCGCTTAAAGTCTCTTATGTGGCTTTGGGCAAGGTGTATACGCTTTGGGATAACGGCTCAGGTGCGCTGATGGGCACAAGTAGCGATTTTGGTACCGGCACCATTAGCTATGAAACTGGCACTATGCTTTTAACATGCGGTGCATTACCCGATGTAGGTTCAGGCATTTTAATCACTTGGGGAGAAAATCTGCATTTGTATTCACGTGCAGATATGCCAATTTCTAAAGCGTATCTTGATCTTACGTTTAGTGCTGACAATATTGCCGCAGGCTCTCTTGTGGTGACTTGGCTCTATAACGGCGTAACAAAAACCGCAACCGATGATGGCACAGGTAATTTTACCGGTGATGCAACTGGCAGCATCGATTACGGTGCAAGTACCGCGAAATTTATGCCCAACCAATTGCCAAACGGTGGTACCACGTTCAATATTGCTTATCAAAAAGGCCAGAAAGCCACGTTTGAAGGCAACGGAACGGTAGGATCGGAAATTAGCATTGATGGAACAGGCGCAATTAAACCCAATAGTGTTGCAATTGCGGCATCGTTTAGTGGCTATGTGATTGATGATGCGAATGCGTCAGGTACAGTTCATACATTGAACTATAAGGATGTTCCCACTAGTAGCACACAAGGCAATCTTGTGCGGACCGATACTGGCCAAGTACAGGGAACAATTAACTATAGCGACCGCAGCATTAAATTAAGCCCGTCAGTGGGTGCGTTTAAATCAATGATCGTCTATCAGTTTGTTTCTGCAGAACGCCCAGAAGTAGCAAACACACTGAAATTTAAAACCACTGAAACGCCGTTAAGTGATGTGTTTACGGTGTCTGTGAAATATCGTGATACGTCTAATGCGACCAATGGTAGTGAAACAACAACCGGCACAACATTTCAAATTGACTTAACCGAAGGGTATGCAGAAACCATGCTAAGTGGTTCTATCCGCTTTTTACTCGGTGGTTCTGTATATTTAGATCGAGGAGGATTGTTGTATCGTGACCCTGACGTTACAACTGGCGCAGGAACTTATGCCGGCACAGTGCAGTATTCAAACGGACTGGTAAAAATCAGTTCATGGAATAGCGGTGCAGATAACAGCACAAGCCTGCAAGCCCTTGTGACCACGATGGATAAACTGGTTACATCACACATTGGATTTCGCTCGAGTGTTATGCCGCTTCGCCCCGAGTCGGTGACGATTCGTGCAACTAAGGCGGACGGCGGTACCATCTCGGTGATACCGGGCACTGATGGCAAGATTGATACTGAAACCGCATCCGGTTGGTTCAATTGGGATTACGGCATGGGTGAAATTACATTTCGTACAAAAACCCAAATTACCGAAAGTAACCGCGCCACGATTGAAGCTTATGACTGGTATGACCAGCGCTATGAATATAGCGAAAATAGCAAAACCTACATTAATGTGCCGATTTGGGTTTTATCTGACTCAATTGTCTATAACGCCGTGGGCTATAGCTCAATTCCACTTGATGAGAGCATTTTGGGCTTATCGGCAACGCGTTTACCGACCGATGGCCGTGTGCCAATTTTCCGAACTGGCGATATTGCGGTGATTAGCTCGTCTAAATCGTTCACGTTGCCAGACTACATTGCAGGCAAGACCTATGCTTTAGATGACCAGCGTATTTCCTATTGCGAGCTTGAGGATTCAAAAGGCACAAAGCTTGATACGTCTATGTATACGGTGGACTACGACTACGGCAAATTTACTTTAAGCGGTGACTTTGCGCTCGGTTCGTTGGTTGCGCCGTTGTCGGCTTCGTATCGCTATCACGACATGGGTGTAGTGAGTGATGTGCAGATCAATGGGCAGATCACTTTAAATAAGCCGGTGACACATAAATACACTGCCGCCGATTCGGTGGTGGGTTCAGGTCTGGTGATTGGCGACATGTATGCGCGTTATACCGGAAAGTTTGTGGATGCGACTTGGAACAATGTTTTCAACGACAGCGCAACAAATGGCAGTATTTCGGCCAATTACAACGATACGCTGTATCCACTGATTGTGACGAACAATGGTGCCATTCAAGAGCGTTGGGCGGTTGTTTTTACAAGCGGCACAAGCTTTCGAGTTGTGGGTGAGTACAGCGGTCAAATTGCCACAGGTACCATTAATGATGATTGCGCGCCAATGAACCCAGTGACCAATGCGCCGTATTTCACAATCAAAGCATTGGGCTGGGGTGCTGGTTGGGCAACAGGCAATGTACTGCGGTTTGATACCAAAGCGGCAACTTACCCAATTTGGTGTATTCGTACCGTGAAACCTTCCGAACCAACCACCATTTCCGATTCGGCTCAATTGATGCTGATTGGTGATATTGACCGAGTTGTTTAAATAATTTGACTTATGCCCACGTAATGTGGGCTTTTTATTGGATGAAAGATATGGCAGCAGAAACAGACGTTCAGTTCTTTAGTCACCTAAATACCCTTTGCCCACAATTAACCAATGATTGGGGCTGCATGATCAAGCTGCTAGATGCTTGTTTGGTTAATGGCGTGATATTACCCACAATTACAAGCGCGAGTGTTGAGGCAGGCGGGAATATTACCGTTAATTTTAATGCAGCACATACGTGTTTACTTTTTCAATGCGTGACACTTGCAGGCTTTAGCCCTAGTGCAATGAATGGGAAATATCGCATTGTTGGTGTGCCGACAACAACGCAATTAACGCTTAGTTCTAATTTAAGTGCACAGTCGGCAATCAGTGTCGGGACTGCTAAATTATCTCCGTTAGGCTATGAAATCATCTTTACTGCAAATACAAAGCGTGTTTATCGTGCATTAAACCCGACAGCACAGCATCCTTACATTCGAGTTGATGAAAGCCGCGCAAGCGCCGATGGTGCAAGTGTTTATAATGATAGCTATGCAAAATATGCGATGGTTGGTTTGCTTGAAAGTATGGACGATATCGATGATGTAAATGATCCGAATGTTTTGCAATTGCCTTTTGATCCAAAAGACCCCGATAAAAATTGGACGATTTCAGGGACAGGGGCAGGTGTGACAAGAGGACGGGCGAAATGGTATTGGGCGCGATCTACTAATGCGTATGCGTCTGGAAGTGATTCAAGCGCACCGGGTAGTGGGGTGAGAAAGTTTACACTGTGTGGAAATGTAAAAGCATTTTACTTGTTAAATGAAATGACTCCTGCCGATAGTCATAAAGTTTTGAGTGGTTGCGGTTTATATGATGCGACATTAAGTGACCTGGTTGTACCAAGCTGGTTTTTAATGTCGATACTCGATACAGCAACAAATTCAAATTATGATTTTTCTGCAGGTGATGTTGGTGGTACACCGATTAGCTCGGATAAATCCATAGCTAGTAAGTTTTATGTTCCTAAATGCAATTCAGCAAACCCAATACAATCGAATGATGTGGCCTATTCAATCATTCCTGACGGTAAAACAGGAAAATCAGCAATTTACAGTGCAAATAATATTGCAGCACTGCAAATACCATTTTATGACGCATCAAAATACCTAAGAGGAACATTGATGCATGTTTATTATGCTGGTAATGCGCTAACACTAACAACTTCAACCCCAATGCTTGCAGACAGTTCTATGTATGTGTCAGATTCAATCGTGATTCAATCCGGGCAGAGTGGAGCGGGTGGTTGTTACTTTTATTTGGGTGAGATGGAATGACAAAACCAGCATCAAGAATGGCAATGCGCTCATCAAATCTAATGGATGTAAGCTATACATATAACTTTGGCCCTGACAATACACCGCGTAAAATAGCAGGAACAGTTAAAAAATTAGGTAGTAATTATCAAAATGCAACCGTTGCTGTTTTTAGGAAGTCAGATTTACAGTTGGTTGCATTAAGAAAGCCTGACAGCAATGGTAATTATTCGATCAACGGCTTAAATAAAGATGTGGTGTGTTTTGTAGTTGCTTTTGACTCTGCCAAAAAATACAACGCCGTTATTCAAGATATGGTGGTGCCAAAATGAGTACACTTCCAAGCCTTAGCGCAAGTTTAGCGATGCTTACATCATTGTCCGCATTCATCGACCAGGGTAGCAATTTCGCTACCCTTGTTTTTTATAGCGATAGCAAACCAACAAGCACAGACGCGGCGGCAAATGACAGCAAAGCATTAGTCACGCTTTCATTGCCAAAGCCTTCATTAAAACAGGTTAATGCTGACAGTATTGATTTAAAGCCAACAGACACGGCGATGGTGAAACAAGCAGGCACGGTAGTTTGGGCACGTCTGTATAACGGTAATGGGCTTGCTGTCATGGATTTTGCGGTAGGTAGCGATATTTTAATTGCAAATACAGAGTTGGCTGTAGGTGGTGCTTTAAATCTAACATCAATTAAGCTTAAACCCAATTTAGGTGGCTAAGGAGGGTGCAATGTGGGTGTTATACCAGATGACTTAGACAGCTTACATATCATTTTAAATTTTGAAGAACTTGCTACAGGTTCAACAGATTTAGAATTTAAAGACGATGCCACGGTTGTTACAACAGGAACGCTTGAATCCTACATCGATTTGAGTGTTTTAAGCGAAAGTCAGGCAATTGATGTTAATGCTGGTCAACTTGAAACAAGTGTTAATTTAGGTGTTTTGGCTGAATTAACGGACGGCAAAACTATTGTCTCAGGCACGTTAAATGCCTATGTCGATTTGTCTTGTATCAGTGAAACACAAGCCAACTTTGATATTAATTTTATTCTTGGTTTAAGTTTAAGCTTAACAACGGAATATCAAAAAGCCACGGCGCACGTACAGCCTTTGGCGATACCATGGCAAAAAGCAGTATTAAAGGCGCATAACAGCGCCTTTTCTTTTGCCCGCAGTTTGGGTTTAAGCGGCGGTGTTTCAGTTGAATATGAGCGCACTATTTCTCTTGGCCACACTATTAAAACTGTATTTGAGCAAGCTAACCGCTTGCAGCAATCTGTTTTTGTGCCATGGCAGGTCGATAAAGCGATTCGTAATAGTCTGACATTGCCGTGGGATGTGACCAATCAAACTTACCAAGATGCTGTACTTAGTTGGGTTGAGTTGGATCATCGGCGTAAACAGTTCACGTACGCGCATGAAGCGGCCAAAGCCATCGAAAAGCATTATGTCTTTGAGTTTGATAAAGGCTTAGAGCTAATAACGGCGAGCGCATTGGTATGGGATGAAGGCCGGGCAATCTATTACCGAAAACACAAAGTTGAACCTTGGCCAAAACCAACCACGCCCGATTATATCGGTTCGACCGATTTAGATTTTCAATGTTTATGTATTGATGTGGATGCACACAATGTCATTTTAGATTTTGGCAACGATGATTGTATTCCACAAATTGCACCAGTTGAGGGGTGGCATATTGTGAATGATGTACAAGTTACACGGGCCGATACTGGCGAAGTGGTGCATGTGTTAAGCGGCAGCGTGGGTTCGGATCGGTCTAAGTGGTGTTGGGATTTTAGCTTAACGGTTCCCGATAGTCAGATTGATAAGACACGTAGTAGCGATGGTAATCCTGTTATTTTAGTTGTGGCCATCAACGGTAAAAACTACAGAATGTTGGTAGAGGATCGCTCGCAGTCCATCCAGTTTGGTAATCGTGTTTATACCGTCACAGGTCGAAGTCCAACGGCGCTACTTGATACGCCAGCATCACCGACACGCACGTTTTTGCAAGAAAACGAGCGTACGTCAGTGCAGTTGGTACAGGCTGAATTAGACCGGGTGAGTAGCACGTTGGCCCTGAACTGGCAGCTCATTGATGAACTTGGTTGGATTGTGCCAGCGCAAAGTCTGTCATATTCAAATTTAGCCCCGATTGCTGCAATTAAAATGATTGCTGAAGCTGGTGGCGGATTTATTTACAGCGAGCCTGAAAGTGACACGTTAAGCATCAAGACGCTGTATAAGAAAACCTATTGGGATGCAATAGAAATGTCTGAGTATGACCGCATTGTGCCTTCATCCTTGGCCGTGGATATTGGCATTAATGACACGCGCTATCCTGAATATAATTCAGTGTGGCTGACCAACGATAAAACAGGAGATACATATAAGGTTTTAAAAACGGGTACAGATGGTGCAACGCAGTATGAAACGCAAAATAATCCGCTTTATACCGCGCCGTCTGCATTTGGTAACGCCGGTAAAGCGTTTTTGGCCAAAGCTGGCTTAGTTGAAATGCATACGTTCCAAATGCCAATTACACAAAGCGTTGGCCATTGTGAATTGGGTGAAGTCTTTGCATACGATGGTCAGTGGTGGGGCATTGTAGATAGTGTCAGCATTGCTTTTTCGTATGAGAAAGTAATTCAAACAGTTGCGGTAGAGCGAGTTGTGACAAATGAGTAATCCATATCAAAAGCTTCTAGATTTACTGCCAAAAACGCCTGAATTTATCGGCACAATTACCTATGCAAGTCATCCGAACTACAAAGTTTTGGTGGTCGATGGCACGGGATTATTACTGTGCACCAGCTCCACACAATTTAGTGTTGGCAACCGTGTGTTTGTAGCCGGTACCGAAATTAAACGTTCGGCACTTGCAGGAACAGTTGCCACAATTGAAGTTTAAATGAGTTTTTTATAACGCCGTCCAATAGGGCGGTTTTTTATTGCCAAAAATTGGGGAATCACGTGGCAGAAATAGAGCCTTACAGTACACGTATTGAGAAAAAATTAGACTCAATTCAGAACGATATGAAAGTCCTATCTGACAAAGTTTTAGAGCTAACAATTGTAAACAGGGCACAGGAAGACCAAAGCAAATCTAATGCAAAACGGCTTGATGACTTAGAAAATTCAACGCTACAAGCGAAGGGGGCAATCAATCTTGGCAAACTTATTTTGGGAATTGGTGGTGGTTCGATCATTGCGTTTCTGACATGGATCGTAAGCCAGAATTCAATGCAAACCCAAAATCTAGCAAATACAAACCAAAAAGTGGCGATTTTAGAATCAAAACTTATTCGTCTCGATACTGATATTTCAGTTGTTGCAAAACGACCACCTGAACCTGTTGGAGCAAATGAGTGAATAACGATAACACACGCGCATATCTTGCTTATGCCGTTTTGATTATTTCAGCCCTGCTTATTGTAGGGCTTTTCTTTATCGAAATGCCGCGTGAAAACAGCAATTTGATTAATACGGCACTTGGCTTTGTCGCGGGTTGGGCAGGGTCAATTGTGAGTTTTTATTTTGGCGCAAGTGACAGACAAATGAATAGAAAAGGTGATCAAAATGTCGAAAAAGATAACACTACAGCAGATTAATGATGCTGCTAAGGCGATTAATGTTCCGACTGCGGCACTTCAAGCTGTAATGCAAGTTGAGTGTAAAGGGTCGGGTTTTAATGCTGATGGTACGCCGGTGATTCTATTTGAACGCCATGTTTTCCGAAAACAACTTATTGCAAATGGAAAGTCTGCAATTGCAGCTAAAGCCATGAAAGAGCGTCCAGACTTGTGCAATACAACCGCAGGTGGATACGGATTATTTTCAGCACAACACGGTCGTTTGAACGCTGCAACACTATATGACCGAACCTCAGCTTTAGAATCTGCAAGTTGGGGGCTTGGACAGATCATGGGTTATTGGTGGAAAGATTTAGGCTATGCGTCAATTCAAGATTTTGTGAATGCAATGTATAAAGATGAAGCATCTCAACTAGAAGCAATGTGTCGTTATATCAAAAAAAATGGCCTAGATAATTATTTGCGTAAATTGGATTGGGCGGGATTTGCACTGCGCTACAACGGTCAAAATTACAAAGCCAACCAATATGACGTGAAGCTGGCAGCAGCCTATAAGGGGTTGGTATGACTTACATCTATTTTGCAATCAAATTTTGGCGAGAGTGCATCATTGTACTGCTCGCCATTATTCTTATTGCCTGCTTACTTCTACTAAATGCAACAGATTCAAAATTAAAAAGCGCAGAAACCAAATGTGCTGCAAAAATCCAAGCAATCGAACAGGCCCAACAAAGGGCTTTAAGTAATGCAAATGCCAAGGCAAATAAAGTGAGTCAAGATTATGAAACACTTAAATCAGAACAACAAACCAAAACCGAAACAATCACACGTACGGTACAAAAAATTGTTGAGCGTCCTGTCTATATCAATACTTGCTTTGACTCAGATGGGGTGTCAGCAGTCAACGCCGCTGGTAATACCAGCTAATCTTAAAATGCCGTGCCCAGATTTACAGAAATTAGAATCTGGGCAGGGTAAAGATATTTTGCCGATTATGATTGATGATCGACGGAAATATGTGGATTGTCAGCAACGGCATGCTGCTATTATAAGGATTGTAAAGGAAGCACCCTAGTGTGCTTTTGCCATGTTTGCTTTGTTGCTAGTCGTGATATCAAAACTGGTAAATTAGTCTGTATTGGTGGAAACCAATCAAATATGGTTTGTTATGCACTATATTATGAATCTAATTTTCAAGAATTCCGTTGGTATGGTAAAGCAAGTAAGCCAGCTGAGTTTCGTTATGATTTTCCTGTTTTGAGTGGAGCTACTTCAACAAAAGTGACTGAACGCTAATTGTCTAGATTATGTAAAATATTACTTTGGCCATACGTGGTACTAAATATGGCCAAACTTATGAAAATCTATAATGCATTGTTTTTATGAGTATTATTATTCGCATGGTGGTAAAATATTACAAAAATAAAGCCCTCAGTAAAGGGCTAATTATCAATATAATTCACAAATTCGTCATAGATTTTTGCTTTTTTACCTTGGTTCAAAAATTCAATAACTCCTTTAAGTTTTTTAGAAAAATCAATATTAATTTCTGATACTGCCATTTTATAAATCGTATAGTTTACTTTGAATCCAAGAATTACAAATTCAGAATCTGGCAAGTTCACTTTACCCTTAAACAGAAACTCTTTTTCAAATTCACCTTTCAAGCCATTATGATCCTTTAACAATTTTAATTGCAGATCAAATACTGTGTAAGATTCGCCCGTTTCCAGATTATTTATTAAAATTTGATCATTCCTAGCATTATCTCTAGGTAAAGTCGTGTTTGGAGGAAGTTGAAATTCTAAATTTGATATTTTTGCAGGTAAAATTGCATTCATGCTGATAATTATTTCTCTTAATAAAGGCGTACCTTTATTATCAACCCAATCATCTTCGTTCTGCTCTCTAACTATCAGAAGCTCAATACCTCTATCTTTAGCTTTTTTCTCAGCCCCAGACTGATAACCCTTAGTGGTAGCGAAAATACCTATTAGATTTGGAAAATCTCTTAATTTACTATCAAGCGCATCAATTTTTTCAAGTTTAATTTTACTATTATAGTCTTTACACTCAATAACATTCCTATAAGTGATTGCTCCCTTTGTAAATTCCCAGTAAATATCAAATTCCCTTTGTACACCGTTGCTTCCTGTTAATAATTTATTTGTTTCAACAATAATATTTTTTTGACCGCCCAATCCGGTGACTTCGGACGTAAGAATCGCTTGATAAAGTGATTGAACAAAATGTTCATATGGTTTTCCTGTGTTTTTTTGCATTAGTCACCTACCGTACCCATAACCGGAACTAACTTAGGCCCAGCCATGCGAGCTTTACTGACAATCTCAACAAGCTCATCATAAGTTAATTCAAACTTGTCCTCACTATCAAAAATATATTCCATATTTTTACCTATCAATTCAGGCGGAGTAGGCGGCACGAAACGCTTAGGAATAAGCATTTGCGTAACTTGTTTATCTGATAATTTAAATATATGCATGGTCTTTATCTCACTCTGAATAGATCTGGCCAACTCGTTAAATAAGAGGGTGATTTTAAATTCTGGGTCATTTGCCAAGGCTGAATCTGATTATTTACAATACCTAATGTCAGTGAGTTTTTTCCAAAGCGACTAGATACAGCATCAATAGTATTTGATAGATTCTCGCGTTCGTTTCTACGATCAATGTCGCAAAACAGGTCAGGTAAATATTTCGATTTATCAATGATGTCCAGCAACACAATACCGGCTTTCTTGTATTTGAAGCCTTGTTTGTAAATTTGATCAATACCTTTTATTGCTGCACGTGTAATCTCGAGTAAATCGTCGGTATGATCATGCATCTGCATCACAATATAAGGTGAGTGCCGCTCCGATTTATCAAATCGGTTTGTTTTTATATAGACCCCAATCATTTTACAAATGGATTCATCTTCTCGCATCCGTTTTACAGCACGCGACACATATAGGCGTATAGATGATTTGATGTCTTCAATATCACAAACAGGATTGCCATACGATCGGCTACTGATAATTTGTTTTTTGGCAACATTATCTGCCTCGATATCAATACATGAAATACCTTGTAGCTCCTGCATGGTTTTCTCCATCACCACGCTGAAGTTTTTACGGATTTCTTGGGAATTGGAATTAATAAGGTCGAGGACTGATGTAATGCCCATAGTATTAAGTTTTTTACTATTTTGACGACCAACTCCCCAAACTTCACTTACATCGGTTTCTGCAAGCAACTGTTCTGCAGAACATGGATCCATATCTACTAGATTACAAACGCCGTTAAAAAATTTGTTCTTCTTTGCCAGGTGATTAGCAATCTTAGCTTCAGTTTTAGATCTGCCAATACCAATACAGCAGGGTAAGCCTAACCATTGCCATGCTTGATCTTTCATTTGGCGTGCGTATTCAGTTAAATCAAATAACTCAGAATAGGCTGTGAGCCTTAAAAAGCATTCATCAATTGAGTAGATCTCTTGTTCGTCGGGTGCAACGTACTGTCCTAGCAATGTCATAAATCTTTTTGACATTTCACCATACAATCCATAGTTACTCGAAAGCACTTGGATATTGTATTTCTGAACCAGGTCTTTTATCTGGAATAACGGTACAGCCATTTTTACACCAAGGTCTTTGGCTTCTTGGCTGCGTGCTACAGCACACCCATCGTTATTGCTCAAAACAATAACAGGTTTATTATTTAAGGAAGGATTAAATACGCGCTCACAAGACACGTAGCAGTTATTCACGTCCACTAACGCAAATATTTGATTTTCACTTTTCATTTTTAGTTCTTCTTATGACTTATGCGCGGTGATAGATACGCTTTAAGTTGAAAGTGATAACACCCCAAACTGAGATAGTCTGGTCATCTGCAGGAATAATATGTTGATATTCGGGATTCTCGGCCTTCAGCCAAATATTGGGGAGCGAATAATTTTCATCACCAAAGATTTCTTTAATTTCAGACTTTGACATCTTACTAGTGATCATTAAACGTTTGATGGTGGAATCTTTATTATCGATTAGTGCGACAACAATATCATAGTGCTTGGCTTCAATACTGCGATCGACAATAATTGGATCATTAACCTCAAAACCAGCACCAAGCATAGATTCGCTATCGACATAGGCCATAAAGGTCGATATTGGGTTATGAATCAGGAAGTCGTTTAAGTCGAGCGCTTTATCTTGCTCGTCTTTGGTACCGAAAGCAGGTCCAGCAGGAATTCGTTCTAGTGAAACAGGAATGTTAACTTTTGATTGAGGAACGATCGGGACAATTTTCAGTGTATTAGCCAATATATTTTGTTGGCTAATCAGCTCAAGAATAGTATTGATTGTTGGGCTGGGTTTGCCATCGGCACCCATTATAGATTGTAGCGATGACCAGGCATCGTCAGAGAAGTAGATTGGTAACTTCTTGGACATAATTAGCTCCTACGCAACTCGGCGTGTTTGGATATGTATTTGAGTAAATATAGTACAAGCTATTCGCACATGAATTCAAATTTATTTTACTGTGGATAAATTTTAATCAATGAATGTTTTAGAAAATAGATGATGCAAAATTCAAAGATTTTTGGTTTATTTGCGCCAATTTTACGCCATGCGCCATGATTTACAATATAAGTTTCTGATTTTTAATTATTAATATTATTAATCTAACCCACCTGCCATAGGCGCAACCCAAAGTTGGTTGCGTTTGGTTTTATCGAATAAGTCTTCAATTACATTGATTTTACTCAATTTATATTTTCCAGTGTTTCAGTAGCTTTGTGCTTTTGAGCCTTGTTCAGGCTCAATGATGACAAGAGGTAACTTTTAAAAATGCAGCAAATGAATGATTGCGGTGAATGACGAGGTATAAGATGCAATAGTTTACCCAAAATTCATGCTTTTGCACAGAATGCAGTGGCTATCGCCCCTTTTAAATAACTCTAAATTGGGCTGATCAGTGTTCTTAATAGGATAAAATAACACGCCATTTTATCCTACCTTGTGCCTTAATTTGAGCTACTGAACCAATCTTTAAGTAAAGCTGTGGTTTCATTTGGATATTCTAACGGAGGCAAATGACCGCAATTTGGCAAGATGTGTAATTTTGCCGTAGGAATGCCTTGTTGAATTTCTTGCGCATGACTTAATGGGGTTACAAGGTCTTGCTCGCCAACGATGACCAAGGTTGGAATTTCAATTTCGGCTAACAAAGCTCGTGCATCTTGCCGATGCAAAATGGCATGTTGTTGCTTCAAAAAAGCAGTTTTTCCAACACGTAACGCCATGCTTTTAATTATGTCTGCAATAGGATCGTGCACACGACTTGGATGAATTAATTGCGGCAATAATTTATCCGTAACGCCCATAAATTTACCCAACTGCGTAAATTCGATGGTCGCTTTGCGATGTTTTGCCGCTTTTGGCGTATCTAGGCGTGCGCTGGTATCCATTAACGTTAGTTTAATGACACGTTCGGGGGCAAGCCGAACAACCTCAAACGCCACATAACCACCCATAGAAAGTGCAACCAAATTAAACTTTTCCGGCGCATTCGCCAATAAACGTTTTGCCATTTCTGTAATGGAATCGTCTAAGGAAATATCGGCAACTTGAACAGAGCAAAGATGGGAAAACGCATCAATTTGGTTTTGCCACAATTGTGTATCACAAAGCAGTCCGGGAATAAAAACAATAGGGTGAAACACTTGCATACAACAACAAACCTTATGAAGATGAACGGGTTGAAAACAGACTAAAAACAGCACCCAGAATGGCTAAAAAACCGGTGAGCATGATGATGGCATTCCATCCGCCATGCAGCCAGAACCATCCACCAAAAGAGCCCATCATGCTAGAGCCTAAGTAGTAAAACAGCAAATATAATGACGATGCATGGCCTTTAGCAATTTTTGCTGTTGGTCCAATGGCGCTACTGGTGACGGAATGAGTAATAAAGAAACCGGTGGTGACTAAAATAACCCCAAAAAGAATGATCCAAATTGAATTAAACTGTGTCAGTAAAATGCCCAGCAGCATAAAAATAAAACCACTGACCATAAGCGGGCGTTTGCCTAAACGATCGGATAAACCACCCGCAATGGAAGATGAAACCACGCCAAAAGCATAAACCAAAAAGATTAGACTGATGACACTTTGGCTTAAGTTGTACGGCGCGCTGGATAAATAAAAGGTAGAATAATTAAAAAGGGTGACGAAAATACTGGTGAGTAAGAAACCAATCACATATAAACGTAACAACGAGGTGTTTTGTAGATGTGTTTTCCACATGTCGACATGAAAACTTAAGTTAAAGCCCGATTTTTTAACAAAATGGCGTGATGCAGGTAAAAGCCATAAAAATCCAAAAGCAAAAATAAAGCAAATCACACTTAAGCTGCCTAATGCCACTTGCCACGAACTGAATTCGGTCACCAAACCCATGAACACGCGTCCCATCATGGCGCCAAAAGCTGTTCCTGCAATATAAAGACCCATGGCTTTACCCAAATGTAATGGGTCGATTTCTTCAGCAAGCCATGCCATGGCAACGGCAGGAACGCCGCCTAAAATAAAGCCTTCTAATGCGCGTAACAGCAAAAACGTGTGCCAATGTGTCACTAAAGCTGCTGCAATATTCAGTAATGACGCCAAAAGCATAGATGCAAACATTAGACCTTTGCGCCCAACAGCTTGTGAAAAAGCACTGGCCAGTACAATTGAAAAAGCCAAGCAGCCAGTTGTTAAGGATAAAGCCAATGAACTGGTTGCTGGGCTGACGTGAAAGCTATGGGTAAATTCGGGCAATAACGGTTGTACGCAATAAATTAATGAAAAGCTTGCAAAACCTAATAAAAATAATGCAATACCGGCACGGTAATACTCTGGTGTGGCTTGTTGAATCCACTGTTTATTTGCAGGTAAGGTATCGGTGGGCGATGGAGTATTTGTTGTAATTGCTTCGGTTGAATTGGGGGTAATTGGCGCGGTAGACATGAGTCGAACAGCATGTTGTATGGTAAATATACTTTAGCAATTGCTTTGGTATTTTTCTAATATATTTAAATACTGAGCTTCATATGTTTTATATATGGCATACTTAGGTTGAATAAGAGCAAGATAATTACAATGGAATTACGTCATATTCGTTATTTTATTGCCGCGGCTGAAGAAGGTAATTTAACCAAAGCTGCTGCAAGATTAGGGATTAGCCAGCCACCGTTAAGTATGCAAATTCGCGATTTAGAAGATGAAATTGGCGCGGCTTTGTTTCATCGTAGCGCACACGGTATTCATCTAACTGAGGCAGGTGCTGCTTTTTTAAATGCGGTGAAACCGATTCAACAACGCGCTGAAGATGCAATGAAGATTGCCAAACGTGTTGCCAATGGTGAACAAGGGCAGCTCAATATTGGTTTTACCGGTTCAGCCGCATTAAACCCGATTGTGCCTGCCAGTATTCGAGAATTCCAAAAATATTATCCACACGTGAATTTAAGAATTGAAGAGGGAAATTCAACTATTCTGATTGGAAAAGTGCTCAAAGATGAACTGGATTTAGTGATTGTGACTGCAAAAAATCCTGTATCTAAGGATTTAAAAATTCAACATTTAAAAGATGAACCCTTGGTGGCGGTGATTTCACAGCAACATCGTTTAGCGAATCAGTCTATTACGCAAGCATTCGATTTACAGCAACTACATAATGATGCCTTTATTATGACGCCACTTTCTGAAACTGGTATGGGCTTGTACGATGCCTTAGTGGATGCGTGTAGAGGCGTTGGCTTTGAACCAAAAATTGGGCAACATGCACCGCAATTGGTTTCCATTTTATCGTTAGTTTCGGCAAATTTAGGCGTTTCTTTGGTGCCTGAATCGTCTAAGCAATTACAATTGAGTGGGCTGAAATATTACAATTTAACCGAGCCTGTACCTACCGTGGCTTTGACTTTGGCTTATAAAACCCAAGGGCCGTCACAATGTGCAATTAACTTTGCCAGTGTTATTCAGTCTTTGTGTCATCAAGCTGAAGATGCGCTAAAATAGTCGGCTTTAGTCAAAAATATTCGGTGCAATATGATTCAACGTGGAATTTATAAACATTACAAAGGTCAGCTTTATCAAGTATTTCATGTGGCAAAACACAGCGAAACAGAAGAGGCTCATGTGGTTTATCAATGTTTATATGGTGACTACAGTATGTGGATTCGTCCATTGGCGATGTTCCAAGAACAGGTGACATTAGCAGATGGTACAAGTTGTCCGCGTTTTGCTTTGATCGAGGCGCTTTAAGAGAGCTATAAAAAGTACATAACAAAAGATGCATTCAAGGAGTGAAGCATGTTTGATGCAGAATTTTTAAATCAGCAACATCAACTTTATTTAGAATATCAACAACATGATTTAATGCAGAATCATCGCTTGGCACGTTATCGTAATATCGAGCCTGATTCTGCACAGTTTTTAGCACAACTGATTTTAACGCAGCACAGTCAAAATATTTTAGAAATAGGCACATCTACAGGATTCTCGACATTGTGGCTTGCAAAGGCCGCTGAAATAACCCGTGGGGAAATGACGACTTTAGAAATCGATGTCATTCGAAGTCAAATGGCAGCACAGAAGCTCAAACCATTTAATTTAAAAACAACGCTTAATTTTTGCGTGGCAGATGCACTCGATTTTCTAAAAACGACTCAGCAAACCTTTGACTTTATTTTGTTAGATGCCGAACGTGATGCTTATGTTGAATATTGGCGTTATTTGCCGCACTTGTTACGAAAAAATGGTGTCTGTGTGGTCGATAATGTTTTGTCACATGCAGATGAAATTGAAGTCTTTAAAGCGCAAGTTCAATCAGACACCGCTTTTTTAACCACAACCCTTGCGATTGGGGCTGGACTCATGTTTATTACTAAGTTATAGCAACATGTGAAAATATCAGTCATAAGCGAGATAGTCGTTTTATTTTTGGCATACAGTGCCTGACGATGTTGTGCTGGCATTTAGCTAATTACATTTTTTGATGCTGCAATATCATTTGAATTTGATTAAATAAACACACACTAAGTGTTTATTTATCTTGTATTTAGTTTGAATCTGCGTTGTGTTCGTGTGTTTGGTATTTAACTTGTGGGTTAGGGTAAATTTCACAGTATTGCTATAAAGCGCTGATGTGTTTTTCATGCGCTGTTTTTATCAATAAATGGCTCAAGATAGCTGTTTCTAAAGTAGAAAAAATGATTTAGGTATTCAGAAAACAGAATGACAATCAAACAGACTATTTATCACGAGTCATGCTAACATAGAGCGCAAAATTTGAGTGTCGCTGGGTATATAATGACTGAGGAAAGATTAACTCACCTTAAGCAGCTTGAGGCTGAAAGTATTCATATTATTCGAGAAGTTGCGGCGGAATTTGAAAACCCCGTCATGCTTTACTCTATTGGTAAAGACTCGGCAGTCATGTTGCATTTGGCAATGAAAGCTTTTTATCCTGCAAAACTTCCATTTCCATTAATGCATGTGAATACTGGCTGGAAATTCAAGGATATGATCACCTTCCGTGATGAAATGGTGAAAAAACTCGGCCTTGAATTAATTGAGCATAAAAACCTAGAAGGAATGGCGGCAAATATTAACCCATTCGATCACGGTAGCTCAAAATATACCGACATCATGAAAACGCAAGCCTTAAAGCAAGCTTTAGATAAATATCAATTTGATGCGGCATTTGGTGGTGCGCGCCGTGACGAAGAAAAGTCTCGTGCTAAAGAACGTGTTTATTCATTCCGTGATACTAAGCACCGTTGGGACCCGAAAAACCAACGTCCAGAACTTTGGAATATCTATAACGGGAAAGTGAACAAGGGCGAAAGCATTCGCGTATTCCCTCTGTCGAACTGGACTGAATTAGATATTTGGCAATATATCTACTTAGAGAACATTCCATTGGTGCCATTGTATTTGGCGGCAGAACGTCCTGTCGTTGAGCGTAACGGTACTTTAATTATGATTGATGACGAACGTTTCCCACTGCGTGAAGGCGAAGTGCCAGAAATGAAGTCAGTCCGTTTCCGTACGTTGGGTTGTTATCCACTCACGGGCGCAGTCGAGTCAACCGCAGATACCTTACCTGAAATTATTCAAGAAATGTTGTTAGCGACCAGCTCAGAACGTCAAGGTCGAATGATTGACCATGACGAAGCCGGCTCGATGGAAAAGAAAAAGCAAGAAGGCTATTTCTAATACAACCTAATTTTGAACGAATTTGTGGAGTTGAGCGATGTCGCATCAATCAGATTTAATTAGCCAAGACATTTTGGCGTATTTAAAACAACATGAAAATAAAGACTTATTGCGTTTTTTAACTTGCGGTAATGTCGATGACGGCAAAAGTACCTTAATTGGGCGCTTATTGTACGATTCAAAATTGATTTATGAAGATCAATTACAAGCCGTGACCCGTGATAGTAAAAAAGTTGGTACAACCGGCGATGCACCGGATTTGGCATTACTTGTAGATGGTTTGCAAGCCGAGCGCGAGCAGGGCATTACCATTGACGTTGCGTATCGTTATTTTTCTACCGAAAAACGTAAATTTATTATTGCCGATACACCGGGACATGAGCAATATACGCGCAACATGGCAACCGGCGCGTCGACGTGTAATTTAGCGATTATCTTAATTGATGCGCGTTATGGTGTGCAGACGCAAACCCGCCGCCATACCTATATTGCAAGCTTACTTGGCATTAAAAATATTGTGGTTGCCATTAACAAAATGGATTTGGTGGGTTTTGCACAAGACAAATTTGACCAAATTCAAGCCGATTACTTAAGCTTTGTTGAGCAATTGGGTACACGTAAACCAGTTGATATCCGTTTTGTGCCAATTTCTGCATTAAATGGCGACAACGTGGTGAATCGTTCAAGCGAAACGCCGTGGTATTTCACCCCAAACTATCAATCACAAACCTTGATGGATATTTTGGAAACCGTTGAAATTACCCAAGATACCTCAAACCAAGATTTACGTTTCCCTGTGCAATATGTCAACCGTCCAAACCTCGACTTCCGTGGTTTTGCTGGCACAATTGCCTTGGGTTCGGTGCGTCAAGGCGATGAAATTGTGGCATTGCCTTCGGGTAAACGCAGCACGGTTAAAGAAATTGTCACTTTTGATGGCAACTTAACCCAAGCGTTTGCGGGTCAAGCAGTCACTTTAACCTTAAATGACGAAATTGACATTAGTCGTGGCGATATGTTGGTTCATCCAGAAAACTTGCCAACCGTTGCGCGTGCTGTGCGTTCAACCGTGGTGTGGATGGCCGAGCAACCGCTTGTTGTCGGTAAACTCTATAACGTAAAAGTGGGTACCCAAAACGTGCCTGCAAAAGTGAGTCAGATTAATTACCGTATTGATGTCAACACGCTTGAACAAGTTCAAGTAGAGCAGCTTGAATTAAATGGTATTGCAGACGTTGTGGTTGAATTTGACCGTGCAGTGGTTTTTGATGATTATCAAGACAGCCGTTTCACAGGTAGTTTTATTTTTATCGACCGCTTAAGCAACGTCACAGTTGGCGCAGCAATGATTGAAGATGTTGCTCAAGTCAGCAATACCACTCAAGCTGTGACGGCTGAAGAACGTGCAGCACGTTTGGGTCAAAAACCTGCGCTATTGGGTGTGAGTGCTGACGTGATTGCCCAAGCACAAAGCCTTGAGCGTCTTTTAATGCAAAACGGTATTGTGGCTGTGGCGAAAGCCAATTTAACGGCTGAACAAACTGCGTTATTACGTGAAACAGGTGTGGTTGTTATTACACATTCTGCAACTGTAGATCAGCAAATTAGTGCTGAAACCGTTGAAGATGTGGCTGAACAAATCCGCCAGTTGGTTCTGATTTAAGTTATAAATAACACATAAAAGCCCTAAGCGTTGTCTTGGGGCTTTTTATTGGGTGAAGTTAAATATTCAGCAGACGAAAAGTGTGTCACAATAGCACCCTTAATTTTATGAAACATTCAATTTAGGTTGTATATGGTTGACGGTGTAGCACCTCTAGATAAACTTCAGTTTTTAACGCAACTTAAAAGCGTAGACTTAACTGAACAAGCACAACAAGCCATTCGTGCAGGTGGCAAAGCAGGCAGACAAGATAGCCATAAACAGGCGTTGACTGAGTTGTGTTTAAGTTTTGAGGAGCATTTTCTTGAAGCAGTTACGGCGGCCTTCGACTTATTTCCTGCGCAAGTGAAAAAAATGCGTTATAAAAAAGACCGCGTGCGTATTTTTAAAGCACACGGCATTGATTATATGGACATTGATGGCGCAGATACCGCACAAGTCTTAGCACAAATTGCCCAAGCGATTCATTATGATGATGCCATTGTGACAGCAGATTTACACAATATTTTTCCATTTTGGAAAGAAGGTTTTCCAATGGTGCAATTTGATAATGCATATAAAATTTTATCGGAAGATATTACGATTCATTATCAAACCATGCTAGATACGTTAATTGCCAGCATCAAATAAACCTAATTCGGTTGAGCTAACCCATCATACGCACCTGCGATGATGGGTTTTTTATTGCAGTTGGATGGTGCAAAATTACAAACAATTCGCAGGTTTCGGCACACCTGCTAGTCGGCTTAAATGCCGCGCCACTAAGCCCGTGTTAAAGCGTTGTTGTAAAGTGGCATTGTCTATTTCTGGGCTGACCGTTTTCATTAAATATTTAATTAAAGGGCGAGTCGCAGGTGAATGTCCAAACTGCTGATAAAACTGCCGAACTGCATTTAATATTTCAAAATGCCAAGGGCTAAGCGTAATCTCTAAACTTTGTGCCAATTCTTGTGCAACCGCTTCATTCCAAATGGTGTAATCTACCAAATGCCCATCTTGATCAAGTGCTAAAGCCATTTTATGTTCCTATATTTTAAATTACTTTAAGCTAATGCAGCGTGAATATTGCAAAAGTAAGTCAGTCAATTGGTCATAATCAAGCACGCTAACATGGTCGGGAATAGTTGAAGTTAATAGCTCTGCTTCGGTTTTTAATACATAAAGTGGATATAACGCTAAATCGGGATGATTTACCAATAATGCGGCTTCAGACATTAAAACCACTGCATCGCTTGGGCTTGCCATGTTTTTAAGCTGAATTAACAGTTGCGTGGCCTGATTAAAATTTGCCTGTAATAAAAAAAGCGTTGAGGTTTGCATAAAATTACCAATAAACAACGTGGTCAAATTGTTGAATCAATTCAGGATTTAAATCGACAAATTGCAGTTCATGCGTTGTGCCTGTAACAAAAGCATGCTGTTCAAATTGTCGCTCAACTAAAATTGGGCTTAAGTCATAAAACTCAAAACTGTCGACCATATTTGAACCCAGTTTAAATGGGTGATGTGCTGCATCAAAATGTAATGAGGCCTTTAACAGTGACAGTGCAGCATCTTTAAGTAACACTTTAACTTCGCATCCGAACGTGGCCAATACCATGGTGGCAGATAGACTTTCATGGCTTTGCAATTGCATTGCATTGGCTTGTGTTAAAATCACCAAAACGCTTTTCACAGAATTACCTTTTAAAATAACAAAATTTACAGACAAACATGGTTAAAATTGAATGAGACGAGTTGCATTTTGAACTGCATCGGCAAATTCACCTAATCCAACTAACTCAAAGCCCGATGCCAAATTAAAATGTGCCAGTTGATGGCGTGTGGCATTGGTCTGATCTGTAATACCGCGTGTTAATGCTGCACTCACACAGACCGGAAGTCGAATATTGAGCGCTTGCCAAGCTTGCGTGAGTTGACGTTGATCTTCAGGCGACCAATTTAAGGTGTTGGCAACAGCAACGCCATCTTGATAGAAAAAAACCTGTACGTTTTGGTTTTTTTTAAGCAACGACTCGGCAACTCCAAAAGCATGCCATGCCAATACAGAATTGGGTGATGAAGTAACAAGAATAAGGGTATTCATAAGCTTAATTTGAATCATCCAAATTAAAGAACGAAAGTAAAAAATATAACTTAGGAAAGTATACATGATTTTAATTACAGGTGGTCTTGGGTTTGTCGGTTCCCATATTGCCTTGCACTTATTACAAAGGGGGCAGGCAATTGTTTTGGTCGATAATTTGGTCAATAGTCAAAGTACGAATTTAGATTATTTACAGCACATCAGTGGGCAATATATTCCTTTTGCGCATTTAGATATTCGTAATACGCCTGCCTTAAACAAGTTTGTGGAACAATATCCCATTGATGCAGTCGTGCATTGCGCTGGTTTTAAATCTTTACCCGAGTCGACACTAAAACCGATTGAATATTATAACAACAATTTGAACGTGCTGATTAGTTTAATCCGAGTGATGCAGCGCATGGGCTGCCGTTCATTGGTTCATATCTCCAGTGCAGCAGTTTATGGGCAATCTGAATCGAATTTAGATGAAGATATGGGCCTCAATCATCAATCTTTAAATCCGTATATACAAACCCAACAAATGATGGAGCAAATTCTAAAAGATGTCGCACTCAGTGATGAGGATTGGAATATTTCTGTACTGCGCGTTTCAAATATCCTCGGGGCATTTGAACAGAGTATTTGGGGCGAATGGGTTCCGAAACTTCCAAAAACAATTTTAGGGTTATTAATGCAAGCGGCGTATGGTGAGCGCGACTATATTGAACTGTATCAAAATGCCAAGACAGCAGACCAAACCGTAGAGCGCGATTTTATTCACATTATGGATGTCTGCTTAGCCATTGAAAAAGCTTTGCATTGGCAATACCAACGCGGTCAAGGTTTAGATACTTTTAATATTGGCAGTCAAACCCAAACCAGCATTAAAAACTTGATTGCGACCGTAGAAGATGTGACCCAAACCAGCATTGCTACTGAGCAATCGTCGCTTTTGTTCACGCCTTTAGATCGGGTAGGCATCATCACAGATAAAGCACAAAGTACACTTGGTTGGTCGCCCAAAAAAAGTTTAGAACAAATGATTGCAGATGAATGGACTTTTTATAAAGCAGTGAAACAAAACAAACGGTAAATGATAATTATTTACTTTGTTGGTTTAAGTCATTAACATGATGCGATTGATTTAACCCGAACAAGTACAGCATAAAATTAAGGAAACGTAATGGAAACACGTATTGAACATGACACAATGGGCGAAGTGGCCGTACCAAGCAATGCAATGTGGGGCGCACAAACCCAACGCAGCCGAGAAAATTTTAAAATTGGTATCGAACATTTACCCCGCGCAATGATTCAGGGGATGGGGTTAGTTAAAAAAGCGGCGGCGATTACCAATGCCGAGCTCAAACAAATTTCGCAAGAATTGGCCGATTATATTGTCGATGCGGCACAAGAAGTGATTGATGGCGACTGGGATGATCAATTTCCGCTGGTGGTTTGGCAAACAGGTTCTGGCACGCAAAGTAATATGAATTGTAATGAAGTTATTGCAAATATTGCCAACAAAAAATTAGGTCAGCCTTTAGGCGCGCAAAATCCTGTGCATCCGAATGATCATGTGAATCGTGCGCAATCGACCAATGACTCTTTCCCAACCGCAATACATGTTGCGGCAAGTCTGCAAATTAACCAATTACTCATTCCTGCAGTTACTCGACTTAAAGACACCTTACAAAAGAAATCTGAAGAATTTCAGGATATTGTTAAAATTGGTCGTACCCATTTACAAGATGCAACCCCGTTAACTTTGGGGCAAGAGTTTAGTGGTTATGTTTCACAATTAGAGCATGGGTTAAAACGACTGCATCAAGCTTTAGAAGGTTTATATGAATTGCCTTTAGGCGGCACCGCCGTGGGTACGGGATTAAATGCACATCCTTTATATGCTCAAAAAGCCGCTGCACAGTTGGCAAGCTTAACCGGTTTGCCTTTTGTAACTGCACCGAACAAATTTGAAGCCTTGGCCGGCCGCGATGCAGCCGTTTTTGCATCGGGCGCGTTAAAAACTTTAGCCGCCAGTTTAAATAAAATTGCCAATGATATTCGTTGGTTAGCCAGCGGTCCGCGTTGTGGTTTAGGTGAATTGACGATTCCTGAAAATGAGCCAGGTTCAAGTATTATGCCGGGCAAAGTGAATCCGACCCAAAGTGAAGCCATGACAATGGTGGTCGCACAGGTATTCGGCAACGATACCACCATTAATGTGGCGGGTGCTTCAGGAAACTTTGAGCTAAATGTGTTTATGCCGGTCATTGCATTTAATTTACTTCAATCTATTCGCTTACTTGGCGATGCGTGTAATAGCTTTAATGATCATTGTGCAGTAGGAATTGAGCCAAATTTAGAAAAAATTGATCATTTTTTGCGTAATTCATTAATGTTGGTGACGGCATTGAATCCTGTCATTGGTTATGAAAATGCCGCAAAAGTTGCAAAAACTGCCTATAAGCAAGGCAAAACCTTAAAAGAAGTTGCAGTAGAGTTGAATTTAGTCACCGCAGAACAATTTGATGAAGTGGTACGACCAGAGAAAATGATTGCACCGAATGTAAAATAATTTACAGAATTTAATCGTCCAATAAAAAACCGACAATCTTGTCGGTTTTTTATTGTGGAGCACATGATTTGAGCAGGCTTATTTTTCTTGCGCGCTTCTAAACAGTTGCCATTCATCAACAAGTTGGCCATTTGGAAGTTTGCAATATCCAATCTCATTGCCATCTTTATCTTTTTGAATAATGCTTTGACCGCCGACTTTTTGACAATACACACTTGCCGGATTGGCCATGCCAATCTTTGGTGGTGTATCCAATTTGCTGTTCGGTGTTGTTGAACATGCAATTAAAAAAGTTGGAGCAATAAATGCCAATGAAGCGACAATTTTTTTCATTTCTATTCATTTCTTTATTAAAACAATATTCTAAATGGAATGATTTTTAGGATTAAAGGAGAATTTTGTAAGTACTGTTTTACATCCAATTTCAATCATCACATTCATGCTGCATAATCTTGGCGCGGATAATCGTGATATTCGCGTGAAAAGCCCAGCATTTGTGCGTACAATATAGCGCTCTAGTTTTCATGATTGATGATCTTTTTATGCTCGATATATATTTAACCGACACACAGCAACATGTTCAGTTTCAAGATTATCCGGGTGATCATCCTGTAAAATTTATTTTGCAGTTCAAAAAAATATTTCCATGTGTGATGGAGTTGTTGCTTCCTGTATTGCCTTCAGACGATAAATTGGATGATATGACGTGGGAGTCGACCACGCGTGATTTTGATATGTTCAAGTTATTGTTAAGTGGTTGGGGGGGGGTTGAACTTCGTTTAAGCGCATTAACGCGTTATAAAGACAAAGCGTATGCCGATCAGTTTGTGAAAAAAGCCAATGCAGCAAGACAAAACAACCGTAAGAAGAACGCGAAATTAAGCCAGTTAGAATTAGACTTTTTATTTCTACAAGATTTGCATGCATTGATTGATGCAGACTTAGTCGAAATTGGCGAGAAATTCTACTTGCCTACCTTACGTGAGCAATGGAAATGCTATGTATCTGATGCCGTTTTATCGGGTACTGTTTAAGTTTGTGCTTTAAAATTGGCTTTATTTAAAATCCGAATGATCCGTCATTCGGCTTTTTATTTGCCTATTCAATCTTATTTTGCTTTTTTCATCGTATAGGCAATAAAAAAGCCGTGGCAAAAGCACGGCTTTTAATATTAAAAGAGATTAAGCTTTTGCTTTATGGCCTTTTAATGCAGCATCACATTGTTCTTTGTCTAATGCTTTATCCCAACGTGCCACAACAATAGTTGCACAGGCATTACCCACAAGGTTGGTTAACGCACGGCATTCAGACATAAAACGGTCAATCCCTAGAATAAGCGCCATACCCGCAACAGGAACGTCTGGAACAACAGAAAGCGTTGCTGCAAGGGTAATGAAGCCTGCGCCAGTTACGCCCGCTGCACCTTTTGAGCTAATCATCGCAACCAATAGCAGTGTTAACTGTTGACCGAATGAGAGGTCGATATTACATGCTTGAGCAATGAAAAGCGCCGCCATAGTCATGTAAATATTGGTACCATCTAAGTTGAATGAATAACCTGTAGGAATAACTAAACCAACAACAGATTTTTCGCAACCGGCTTTTTCCATTTTATCCATTAATGTTGGCAGTGCTGCTTCAGAAGAACTGGTACCGAGCACTAACCACAATTCATCTTTGATATAACGAATTAAGTCGATAATTGAGAAGCCATTATAACGAGCAACTGCGCCCAAAATAATTAAAATAAACAGTAATGATGTGATATAGAAAGTTACAATTAGCATTGCTAAGTTGCCAATCGAGTTAATGCCATATTTACCAATAGTAAATGCCATGGCACCAAATGCACCAATTGGCGCAAGTTTCATTAACATACCCACCAGTTTGAATACAGGTGTTGTTAATGTATTTAAAAATTCAGTAATTGGCTTAGAGTGCTCGTGCGTGGTTGCCAAAGCAATACCAAATAAAACCGCAACAAAGAGCACTTGCAGAATATCACCACCGACCAATGGGCTAATTAATGTTTTTGGTATAATGCCCATTAAAAAGCCAACGATGGTTGAATCATGTGCTTTTTCTACATAATCACTGACTTTTTCGCCATGCAAAGATGCTGGATCAATATTCAAACCATGTCCTGGTTGAATAATATTGGCAACGAGCATCCCGATAAACAGTGCAAGTGTTGAAAAAGTAAGGAAATAAATCATTGCTTTACCTGTTACACGACCAACGCTTCCTACGTTGTTCATGCCGGCAATTCCCGTTACAACCGTAAGGAAAATGACAGGCGCAATAATCATTTTAACAATATTAATGAAAGCATCACCGAGCGGTTTTAAGCTCTCACCAACGCTGGGATAAAAGTGTCCTAATAAAATACCTATTGCAATTGCGAAGATTACCTGTACATAAAGTATTTGATAAAACTTCGGTTTTTTCCCTGAAATTGGTTGTTGGTGTGAATGAATGTCCATTAATTAAAATCCTATAGATATCTCAAATAAAGCCGCTGCCAATGTTGTTGATCATGTGCAAAATGGATTTTACTGTAAAAAAGTATCAGAAGCAGAAATGTAGCCATAAAACTTAAAAATGTAAATTGCAAATAAATCACTAAAAGAAATAAGTGAATTTAATAATGTTTGTTTATATTTTGTTATTAAACATGTGTTTATGTTAATAATTTATGTTTTATTTAGTGTTTTTTACTATGTTAAAAAGCTAAATTTCAGCCAATTGCTGCATTATACTTTAGTCTCATGCTTATTTTTTAGTCAAAAAGTTAGTCAAAAAAAGTTAAAAATGCCTAAAAAAGGAGCAGCAAGCAAGGTGCTTTTTAATCTATGCTTAACAGTGAAAATTTTAGCTTTATTGAAATTGACGCTGTTTTTACATGAGCTAATTAACAATAAAGACAAAATCATCTTTAGTTTAACGTTAATTTTTAAATGCTGTGGTTGCTATTGGATTAAAATTTATAAATATTATATAGTTAGTTTAATAGAAATCACCTTGTTTTAAATAAATTTTAGGAAAAAATATATGAAATCACGTGCGGCAGTTGCATTTGGGCCAGGCCAACCATTAAAAATTGTTGAACTTGATGTTGAGCCGCCGAAAGCGGGGGAAGTTCTGGTTAAAATTACCCATACAGGCGTTTGCCATACCGATGCATTTACGCTTTCAGGTGACGATCCAGAAGGGGTATTTCCTGCGGTATTGGGTCACGAAGGTGCAGGGATTGTGGTTGAAGTGGGTGAAGGTGTTACCAGTGTAAAACCTGGCGACCATGTCATTCCTTTATATACTGCTGAATGTGGCGAATGTTTATTTTGTCAATCAGGTAAAACCAATCTTTGTGTTGCGGTTCGCGCCACGCAAGGTAAAGGTGTTATGCCAGATGGTACAACGCGTTTTTCGTACAATGGTGAGCCAATTTATCACTATATGGGATGTTCAACCTTTAGTGAATATACCGTGGTTGCCGAAGTATCTTTGGCAAAAATTAATCCAGAAGCAAACCCTGAGCATGTGTGTTTGTTAGGTTGTGGTGTAACTACCGGCATTGGTGCGGTACATAACACGGCAAAAGTTCAAGCTGGCGATAGCGTTGCAGTATTTGGCTTAGGCGGCATTGGATTGGCAGTTGTACAAGGCGCGCGACAGGCCAAAGCAGGGCGAATTATTGTAGTTGATACCAATCCAGATAAATTTAAACTTGCAGAAGAATTTGGCGCGACTGACTTTTTAAATCCTAAAGATTATGACAAGCCAATTCAGCAAGTCATTGTGGAAATGACCGGCTGGGGCGTTGATCACTCGTTTGAATGTATCGGTAATGTTAATGTTATGCGTTCTGCTTTAGAGTGTGCGCATCGCGGTTGGGGGCAGTCGGTGATTATTGGTGTTGCCGGTTCTGGTCAAGAAATTTCAACCCGTCCATTCCAATTGGTGACCGGTCGTAGTTGGAAAGGTACGGCTTTTGGTGGTGTTAAAGGGCGTTCACAATTACCGGGAATGGTTGAAGATGCGATGAAAGGTGAAATTCAATTAGAACCATTTGTAACTCACACCATGCCACTTGAACAAATTAATGACGCGTTCGATTTAATGCACGAAGGCAAATCAATTCGTACGGTTGTGCATTTTTAAAAATATGCTTTGCAATAAAAAAGACCGTATATCGGTCTTTTTTATTTGAATGATACAGCGTTCATTTACATAAACGGTTGCAGCAGTTTTCGTACATTGGTTTGTGCATCAAGTACGGTCATAAAAGTGTAAGCCCCAATGAATTTTCGGCTAATAAACATAAATTCTTTGGGTGGAACGCTAAAGTAACGAGAAGCCATCGATTTACTGGCACGTTGCATGACGCGACTATGCAAGTTGCTTTGTTTCCAATGATAACGGTTTTGTAGATCAATCACGCCCTGAGGGATGTCTGGATTATTCTCTAAACTGCTAAACGGTTCGGTGGCAAGCAAGAAAACTTTTGCCATATCTGGTTTAATCCCCACAGGAATCAGATCGAAGAAATCATAACCGGTCATGGCGTTGGTCATCATGCTTAAATCGTGTTCGTAACCTGCCTTAATTAAAGCATGTGCAACTTTTAATAAGGTTTGATCAAATTGTCGGATGGCGCCAAAATCGAGCAGTACAATTTGGTCGGGTTGGGTATCGCTTGGGCTCATTCGAACTAAATAATTACCGAAGTTCGGGTCTGTTTGCATTTCGCCCCATTCGAATAATTCACGAATAGCAATATCTAAGGCGGCTTCTGCTAAGTTATTACGTTTATGCTGAGACAACGCCAATATTTCAGGGCTATTCACAGGCACACCTTGTTCAAACGTCATACATAAAATTTGCGGTGTGCAGTAGTTATCAATAATTTGAGGGACGATATAACGAGAATCGTCTTTTAAATATTCTGCAAAGCGGCGAGTTGTGGCGGCCTCAATTTTATAATCAACTTCGCGGTGCATCATTTCACGCACTTCTTCGAACCACTGATCGAATTCGCGTGTTTGCGGCACAATATGGGTTAGTTTTAGCATGCTTTTAAATAGATTCATGTCTGAATCAATCGCATCTGCCACACCCGGATATTGAATTTTAAGTACAATCTCTAAACCGTCAGATTTTCGCTTTGCTCGATGCACTTGTGCTAAAGATGCCGTACCAATTGGTTCAGGATCAATCTCTAATTCATTCAGTTTATCGCCTAATTCTGCAATCAGTTGGGTTTTAATTGCATTCCATTCGAGTGCGACCGTTTGATTGTTTAAGGTATTGAGCGCTTGAGTGACTTCTTCTGGTAAAAAATGTTCGCCGTACAAGGCCATCATTTGTCCAATTTTAACAATTGAACCTTTGAGTTTCCCAATTTCGTTCACAAGATATTCGGCTTGTTCTTTGAGTGCCTTTTTGCGCTTGCGTTCTTTTTCTTCTTCAGATGAAAAAATTGTACTTGCATTAGAGGTTGCCCAACGGGTACCTGCAAGAAAAGATGCTTTTACAATAGAGAGGCGTCGATCCACAGAAGATGTTTTTAAGTTTTTTAATTTATCTTTCCGGTCAGACATTCAAGCACCTTCAGTTGCGAATAAGATAGGGATATATTGCTTAGTATAGCGAAAATCTATTATGGATGACATTAAAACGCTACAATTGACCTGTAGTCAGATTATTTGTATAGAGATTGTGCAGATTTTTTACAAAACTGCTATGGGCGCTTTAACACAAGCTTTAAAAAGCTCAGTATATTAGATTAAACGTTTGGTTGAGAGTAAGTTTGCGTGAGTTATAAACATAACAATTTAATGGCAATGCGCTTGCGATATTGGCAAGAAAACTCGGCATCGGTACAGCAAGACAAACAAGATTTAAAAAAATTTTTGATTGCACAACAACTTTTTGCTGATGTGTCTGAACAAGATTTACATTATTTTTTCTTTAGTTTACCTAGTCAAATTATCATCAAAGCACATGCTTTGGGGTTTTCCCATCATCATGTGGTGCAAATGATGCAAAGCTATGTTGCAGATCATCAAATTCAACTTAAAAACAAACAAAGTATGAAAATTAAGTACCGTAACTAAGCCAATGGATTGCTGAATTATACTTCAGATAAAAAAACCGCCCAATTAGGCGGTTTTTGGTTTAAATGCAGCAGATGCTTTAAACGTTAAAACGGAAATGCATCACATCGCCATCTTGGACGATGTAGGTTTTTCCTTCTAAGCGCCATTTGCCTGCTTCTTTTGCACCGGCTTCACCATTAAAGGTAACGAAGTCATCATAAGCGATCACTTCTGCGCGAATGAAGCCTTTTTCAAAGTCGGTATGAATCACACCAGCAGATTGCGGCGCAGTTGCACCAATTTTAACGGTCCATGCGCGAACTTCTTGTACGCCAGCAGTAAAATAGGTTTGCAGACCAAGCAATTTATAACCAGCACGAATCACCACATTAAGACCTGGTTCTTCCATGCCCATCGCTTCTAAAAATTCTGCGCGTTCGTCATCTTCAAGCAATGAAATTTCAGATTCAATTTGGTTGCAAAGCGGAACTACAATGGCATTTTCTTCTGCCGCAAGTTTGCGTACAGCGTCTAAATGCGGATTGTTTTCAAAGCCGTCTTCTGCAACGTTGGCAATGTACATGGTTGGTTTAAGGGTAAGTAAACCATAACCACGAATGAGTTTACGCTCATCATCTGAAAGGTCGGCTGCGCGTGCAGGTTTGCCTTCATCTAATAACGGTAAGATTTTTTCTAAAATGGCTTTGGTTGCAATGGCTTCTTTATCGCCACCTTTTGCAGTTTTAGTAAGACGCAGTAAAGATTTATTCAATGTGTCTAAATCGGCCAATGCAAGTTCGGTATTGATGGTTGCAATATCATCGAGCGGGTCAATTTTACCATTGACGTGAATAACATTTTCATCTTCAAAACAACGCACAACGTGAGCAATTGCATCAGTTTCACGAATGTTGGCTAAGAATTGGTTACCTAAACCTTCGCCTTTAGATGCACCTGCAACTAAACCTGCAATATCTACAAATTCCATTGTGGTGGGTAAAATGCGTTGCGGTTTAACAATCGCTGCTAATTTATCTAAGCGTGCGTCTGGAACAGGGACAATGCCTGTATTGGGTTCAATGGTACAAAAAGGAAAGTTTTCAGCAGCAATGGCTGCTTTGGTTAATGCATTAAATAGGGTAGATTTCCCAACGTTAGGTAAACCAACAATACCACAATTAAAACCCATGCAAGACTCACAAAAAGTTGTTATCAAAAATTGCAGTTATTCTACTACAAAGTCATTTTAAAGTCAGGATATGTTGATGGAATGGCGATAATTGCAAAGATTCAACATTATAATCGGATGCCGCTATAAACATGCTGTAGATTCAAGTGGCTATAAATGCAATTGTGTTTCTTGGCCGCTGTGACTACAGTAACAAGTTCATTCGGTTATTTTTATTTTGGCTTGGGTTTGGAGCAATTATGCGTATTTTATACCAGTTTCCATTGTCGCACTTTTGTGAGAAAGCAAGATGGCTGCTCGATTATAAAGAACTCGATTATATGGCTCAAAATTTAACACCAGGATGGCATCAAGCCTTTGCTCGGCTTAAAACGGGTCAAAACAATTTACCTATTTTAAAAGATGGGTCGAATTGGATTGCAGATGCCACCCAGATTGCAAAATATTTAGATCAAAATTACCCAGAACATGTGTTGCTTGGGGTAAATACCGCCGAACAAGAAAAAATATTGGCGCTAGATCATATCAGTCAGCAATTAGGCGGTTTGATTCGTCAGTGGTTATTTAGTGATTTATGGCAACAGGACGAAGCCGTTGAAATTGCACTTGGTGAAAAAGGATATTTACGCAAATTTTCTCGATTTTCTAAGCCCGCTATAAAAAAGATTTTAAGTAAAGGCTTTGATTTAGATGACACCGCCAAGCAACAACTACAACAGCAGATTCAACAACAGATTTTAGAATTGAATCAGCAATTGCCTGCATCGGCAGAATTTTTTGTAGGACAGCGATTAAGCCTTGCAGACATTGCAGTATGTAGTATGTTGGCGCCGTTATTAAATATTGTAGGCACGCCTTGGGAGCTAGAAAGCTCTTTTGTGCTGGATGCTCAAACAGCAGAACTGCAACAATTTCTTATAGATTTACCTTTGGGGGAATATGTCATGCAAACCTATGCAAATGCTAGAAATGCACGGGTGGATTGGCGAGGGGTTTAGTTAAAGTTTTAATGAATAAATTTCATAAATAAGGGGAATGTAAGAAAAAAAAATGGTTAAAAAATATCTAAAATAATTATTTTTTCATTTATATATTGAAATGTGAAAAAAAATTCTTTAATAATGTGAAATCACTTAGATAAAGAAAAATAATTCGAAATGAAGGTCGTTATAGTATCAATCAGGGTGTGATAGGGATCGAACTGAACGGAAAATGCTATTGGGAGATCAGCATTGACCAACACTCAAAAGGTGACAGTTCGGCTTTACAGACACAAACAATCACAAGTTGTTTGTCTAACTTGATTCTATCCAAATCAAGTGGTCTTGAAGTAAACATTGGTTTTCCCTTGACTCTTAAAATTATAACTCAAATTTCAGCTCTGTTTTATTTTTCCTAAAAATACAGGAAAAGCCATGCAATTAGATCGCTACGATAAACAAATCCTTGAAATATTAACGCATGAAGATTTAAACCTGAATGAATTATCTGAACGAATTAATCTTTCAGTCAGTTCCGTGCATCGCCGCATTAAGCATTTGATTGAATCGAATATTATGACTAATTTGAAGCGTGAAATTAATTACGCCAAATTGGGGTTTACTTTGCATATTTTGCTGCAAGTGTCGCTGAATAAACACGATAGCGAAACATTCGACCGCTTTTTGGAGCAAATTGAAGCCATTCCTGAAGTGATTAATGCGTATTTGGTAACGGGGCAAAGCGCAGATTTTATTGTAGAGTTGGTGGCAAAAAATATGGAAGATTATAGCGAAATTCTATTGCGCCGAATTGCAAAAATTGAAAATGTTGTGGCGCTGCATTCAAGCTTTGTGATTAAAAAATATAATGTTTTTAATTGCTACAACATGCTTAGTCGGGTTTAAGTGATTTAAAAAAAGCCCTGTGATGACGGATCATCACAGGGCTGAATTGTTTTTAGATTAAGCCGATGCTTTTGGCTGAATCATATTTTCAATGGCTAAAATTTCTGTTAATTGTTGCTCTGACAGTAAATTTTCTTCGCGGATTAAATCCAGCACATTACGATTTTCTTGATTGGCTGTTTTGGCAATCCGTGTGGTATTTTCATAACCTAAATATGGATTGAGCGCGGTTACAATACCAATCGAGTTTTCGACTTGCTGTTTGCAATGTTCTACATTTGCAGTCACTGTGCTTACGCACTTATCGTTAAACATATGCATGGCTTTGCTGAGTAAATCAATTGATTCAAATAATTTAAACGCAATTAAAGGTTCCATTGCATTTAATTGTAATTGACCTGCATCGGCAGCAAGCGTAACCGCTAGATCGTTTGCAATCACTTGGAATGCTGCTAAGTTGACAGCTTCAGGAATAACAGGGTTTACTTTGCCCGGCATAATTGAGCTGCCCGGTTGGCGCGGCTCTAAATTAATTTCGCCAATGCCTGTGCGCGGCCCGCTCGATAACAGACGTAAATCGTTGGCAATTTTAGAAAGTTTGGTTGCCGTACGTTTTAACAAACCTGAAAACAACACAAAATCGCCCATGTCAGATGTGGCTTCAACAAAGTCAGGCGCTGCTTGAATGTTGTGTTGTGAAATTTTGCTCAGTGCAGCAATCGCTAAAGGTGTGTATGCCGCTTCAGTATTGATGCCAGTGCCAATGGCCGTACCGCCTAAGTTCACGTAACCAAGCATGTCTGGAGCAATACTATTTAGTTTGTCTAAATCTTTTTGTAAGGTATGTGCAAAAGCCCCAAACTCTTGACCAAGCGTCATAGGAACAGCATCTTGCAATTGCGTGCGGCCCATTTTTAAAACCGATTTAAACTCTTCTGCTTTGCTTTCAAAGCCTTGAATGAGTGCGGCAAAAGCATCTTGCAAGCTTGCAAGGCTTAATAAAAGTCCTACACGAATAGCCGTTGGGTAAACGTCATTGGTCGATTGCGACATGTTGACATCGTTATTTGGGTGCAAGTTTTTGTATTCACCTTTTGCATAGCCCATGTGTTCTAACGCAACATTGGCAATGACTTCATTGGCGTTCATGTTGGTCGATGTGCCAGCACCACCTTGTAGCATATCTACAGGGAACTGCTCGTGATATTGACCATCGATTAATTTTTGGCATGCAAAAACAATCGCTTGATGTTTATCTTGATTTAAACTGTTTAATGCATGATTTGCATCTGCACACGCCCACTTCACCATGGCTAAAGCGCGAATTAAATTTGGATGATTGCTAATTTTATTTTGTGTTAAGTTAAAGTTCTCTATAGCTCTAAGTGTTTGAACTCCAAAGTAAAACTGATTTGGAATATCACGATTGCCTAAAAGATCCTTTTCTGTACGAACAGCGACATTTGTATTCATTCTTGAAACTTATGAAAAATTTGGTAAAGCCATCATAGAAATAAAAATATGAAATTGATAATGTATAAAATGCACTAAGTATGCATTTTTTGCATAAACTATTTATAATCCGCGCTACTTTAAAATGATTTTAAAAAGTGTGGTATGAATTTAGAAATTCGCTGGGCGTTAGACTTAATTACATTGGATCAGGAACGATCGATCTCTAAAGCAGCAGACAAACGTTATATTTCGCAATCGGCATTTAGTCGCCGTTTACAACATTTGGAGGAAACTGTCGGTTTTAATTTAATTGATCGACATGCCAAAGAAATTTCATTTACCGAACTTGGGCAAGTATTATTAACGACAGCATATTCTTTGCAGTCACAATTAAATGAAAGTATGCATTTAATTGACCAGATGAAACACACCAAAGAAAATACCATTAAATTTGCCGTAGCACATTCTTTAGTTAATAGCTTTTTTGCCGATTATTTGCGTTTTGTTCCCATAGAAGAACAAGGCATTAAATTTGAAATTATCGCCATTAACATTGGTGAAGGGCTGAAGTTATTAAAAGAGGGCAAAATTGACTTTTTGGTGTCTTATTCTTCCAAAAGCATTAAGCAAAAAGCACAGTCAGAAAGTTTGGTGGCAGTAAAAATTGGTGAAACTGAAATTATTCCAGTATTTGCACCCTTAAATGCGGAAAAAACTTTCGATTTAAGCACCGATTTTCCACTACTGACCTATAGTAATAATGCCTATTTACGTCATTTGGTCGATCAAGTAATAGAAAACAACAATTTAAATTGCCATATTTTGTATGAAACAGATAATGCAGAGAATTTAAAGCAGTTGGTGCTGCAAGGTGCTGGCGTGGCTTGGTTGCCTAGAATTACCATTGCAGAAGAATTGAAACAAAAGAAATTAATTGAGCTTTCAACGGCCGAAATTGTGGTCACACAAAATATTTTTATTTATAAAAATAAATTGAATAATCATGAATTGACCAATTTAGTGCTCGATCATTTTAAACAAAAAGAGTATTAATGATATTTATTAGGGGAAGCAGATTGCTTCCCCTAATCAATTTTGCTTATGGTTTATAAAATATTTTTTAAGCGTTGAATCACTTGTTCGCATTGTGCAATATCGGCAACCAAAGCCATACGCACATGGTTTTGACCCGGATTACCTTGCTTTGTATCACGAGATAAATAACGTCCAGGCAAAACTTTCACATTGGCTTTTTCTAGCAATTTACGTGCAAACGCTTCGTCATCTTCCACTTGTAACCAATAATAGAATCCGGCATCTGGTTTTTTGAGTGGCAATAAATGTCCTAATTCGCTTTGGAATAACTCAAATTTAGCACGATACAATTTACGATTTTCTTCAACGTGCTGTTCATCATCCCAAGCGGCAATTGAGGCCATTTGGTGTTGTACAGGCATGGCTGCACCATGATAGGTGCGATATTTTAAATAAGGCGCAAGTAATTGGGCATCACCCGCAACAAAACCTGAACGCATGCCGGGTAAATTGGAGCGTTTTGACAGTGAATGAAACACCACACAGTTTTTATAATCGTGGCGGCCCATTTCAGCGCAGACTTCAAGTAAACCAGTTGGTGCGTGTTCAAACCAAAGTTCTGAATAGCATTCATCCGAGGCAATAACAAAGTTATATTGGTCTGAAAGTGCGATCAGTTTTTTGAATTGCTCTTTAGATAAAACCGCGCCAGTAGGGTTCCCCGGAGTACAGACAAACAATAACGCCGTTTTTTCCCAAACCTCTGCCGGTACGGCATCGAAGTCGCCTAAATAGCCATTTTCTTCGGTACAGTTAATAAAATAAGGTTTTGCACCTGCCAGTAAAGCGGCACCTTCATAAATTTGATAAAACGGATTTGGCATCACCACATACGGCGCGTCATCTCGATTAACCAAGGCTTGCACAAAAGAGAAAATGGCTTCGCGTGTGCCAGATACAGGTAAAATGTGTTGTTCAGGATTAATTTGCGTGAGATGAAAACGCTGACTTAACCAGTTTGCAATGCTTTGGCGTAATTCAGGAATCCCTTTGCTATTCGGATAAGTCGATAAATGCTGGAAATTATTTGCCAGTGCTTGCTTTACAAATTCTGGCGCTGGGTGTTTCGGCTCACCAATGGATAGTGGAATGAGTGGTAAATCGACCGGTTGAATATCTTGAAATAATTGATTCAATTTTTCAAACGGATACGGGTGGAGCAAATTTAAACTTGAATTCATACCAATGACCAAACTTCAAAATTAATGTTGAATAACCACTTGATTAGACGCTTCGTCTAACGCGGCTTTAAGTTGTGCAGCAAATGTTTTGGCTTCATCGACCGACATCGGAACGCTATTCTTTTTTGTCACAAAGAAAATATCTTCTGCGCGTTCGCCCAATGTGGCAATTTTTGCTGAATGAATATCGAGTCCTTGCATCATAAAAATGCCACCAACGCGTGCCAATAATCCAGGATGATCCAGCGTTGAAATTTCAATCATGTTCTGATTGAGAACTGGATTTAAGCTAATTTCAACAGTATTTTCAATGTCAAAATGGCGTAATTGACGTGGAATTCGGCGTTGCATTAACGCAGGATAATTATCCGACTGGCTCAAGGCTTGAATGAGCGCATCCTTTACGGTTTTTTCGCGTTCTGCATCGGTTAGTAAGCTACCGAAACGATCAAGCACAATATAAGTGTCTAAGCTAAAGGCTTTGGTTGCGGTAATAATACGGGCATCTTGTACATCTAGATTCATCCGATCGAGTATCGCCACTGTGGTTGCAAACAGGTTCGGTTTATCTTGCGTGTAAATAAAGATTTGTACTGCATCGGGCGCAGATTTTCCGTGCGCGCGCAACATCACCAACGGCGCTAAATTATCGCCATGTTCCAAAATAGCGCGAGTATGCCAAGCAATATCTTCAGCAGATTCTTTTAAGAAGTAATCATCACCGAGTTCTTGCCATACTTTTTCGACATCACTTAACGAAAATTCTTGGACCAATAATTCGCCCGCGGCAAATTTGGTGTCTTCAATTAACATCGGATAATCGACAGGGCGGTCAAAACCTAAACGAATGCTGTCGCGCGTTTGGCTATACAACTGGCGCATTAAGGATGCGCGCCATGTATTCCAAAGCTTCGGATTGGTCGCATTAATGTCTGCCACGGTTAGCGAATAAAGATAATCGAGGTGTTCCATATCACCTAATTTTTCTGCAAATTCTTTAATCACTTCTGGGTCAGAAATATCTTTCTTTTGCGCGGTTAAAGACATTAATAAATGGTTTTGAATCAACCATGCAATTAATTTTCCTTCTCGTTCGGTAAAGCCATGCTGACGGCAAAATTCAATCGCATCTTCTGCACCTAATTCGCTATGATCGCCACCGCGCCCTTTGGCAATATCGTGGAATAATGCGGCAATCATGACAATATCACGGCGTTGCATGCGTTGATAAACCGAACTGACTACAGGGAATTGTTTGGCAAATTCAGGTTCTTTAAAACGACTTAAATTACGCAGTAACAATAAGGTGTGTTGATCTACCGTATAAATATGAAATAGATCGTACTGCATTAGGCCAATAATTTGCCCAAAGGCAGGAATATAATTTCCTAAAATGCCATAGCGCTTCATTGCCAAAAGGGTTTCGTACAAGCGTGAAGATGTCCGAATAATCGACATAAATAACGCTTGATGTTTTGGGTTGTCTCTAAAGCTCTGATCAATACGTTTAGCCGCTAAAGATAACAAACGCAATGTACGCGCACGGATACCTTGAATTTCTGGCATCTGCGTTAAAAGGTGGAAGATTTCTAAGATGGCGCTTGGATCTTCAGAAAATACTTTATGGTGTTGTACTGCAATTTTACCATCAACTAATTTAAAGTTTTGGTTAATCTCTTCAATTTGGCGTTCGTAATCGGGTAAACGTGGGGTAATGACTGACTCGTTAAAGTAAGCCAGTAAAATTTCATTTAAGGTTGAAACTTGCTGCGCTGTTCGGTAATAGCGCTTCATGAATTGTTCGATAGGGTAATTGGGTGATTTACCTTCTTCACGTTCATAACCAAATTTACTTGCAATTTCACGTTGGTAATCGAACAAAAGACGATTTTCATCGCGTTTGGTCAGTTTGTGCAAATAATGGCGGATTTCCCAAAAAAATACTTCCGCTTCTTCTAAAACTTTTAGTTCAAATTCCGAGATAAAACCTAAGTGCACCAAATCGTAGACACGATTGACCCGAAAATGACGTTTTGCAATCCAACCAATTTGGTTCATATCACGAATGCCACCGGGTGCATTCTTAATATCTGGCTCTAAGTTGCTTTCGGTGTTGTTGTGCTGAGCATGGCGCTTGGCTTGCTCTTGCATTTTGGCATTAAAAAATGTCTGATCCGACCATGTTTGTGCCACAATTCGTCTTGGCCAACGGCTCAGCGCTTGATTGCCGGTTAGCAATCGCGCTTCAATTAAAGAGGTAGCAATGGTTAAGTCATCTGCTGCTTGTTCAATACAGCTTTCAATGGAACGAACACTGACCCCTGGTTTGAAATTGCCGACATCCCATAACGATGCAATAAATGCCGACACCTGTTTTTCGAGTTCTGGAGTTAATTCATGTTCAGAAAGAATCATGATATCAACATCAGAATAGGGCAGCATTTCTTTGCGGCCATACCCCCCAACAGCAAACAAACCCAGTTCGCTGTCTTGTAGACCTGCATGTTGCCATAAGAAGCTTAGTGCTTCATCAATCATATTTGAACGTGCCAATATGATTTGACGAATATTATAACCGTCTTCAAATAGCTGCTCGAGTTGTTGCTCTACAGCAGGTTTCCATTGGTTAATGGCAAGGATGTCTTGAGAATCTTTGACATAGTCCAAGAGGGGTAAGGTTTTAATCATGGCTTGAACCTATTCTGCTAAGCATTAATTTTGTTTGACATGCACACTTTTTGCGGCTTGTTGGGCAATCTCGCGTGCTTGGTCGGTCGATTCTGCACGTGCAGTCACAACGCCCATACGACGGCGAGTAAATCCTTCAGGTTTGCCAAATAAGCGAATGTCTGTGTCTGGGTGGCTTAAAGCCTGTTCAATGTTTTCAAAGCTTAAGTTGTTGTCATCTACACCTGCATAAATGACTGCGCTTGCACCCACACTATGGCATTTTGTATTTACAGGTAAACCCAAAATCGCACGCGCATGTAATTCAAATTCACTTTGGAACTGTGTTGCTAGAGTAACCAAGCCTGTATCGTGTGGGCGAGGGGAAACTTCACTAAACCAAACATCATCGCCTTTGACAAACAATTCAACGCCAAAGATGCCACAGCCATCTAGGGCAATGGTGACTTTATCGGCAATTTGCTGTGCCTTAGCTAGTGCAATAGCAGACATGATTTGTGGTTGCCAGCTTTCGACATAGTCACCCGAATCTTGACGATGCCCGATTGGGTCACAAAAATGGGTTTCCACGTTGCCTGTTTCTGGATTTTTTGCACGAACAGTTAACAATGTAATTTCAAAATCAAAATCAATTTGTGCTTCTACAATCACTTTACCCTGATTGACGCGTCCACCTTGCATGGCATATTCCCACGCAGCATCGACTTCGGCAAAGCTTTTAACTCGGGATTGGCCTTTACCTGAAGATGACATGACAGGTTTGACAAAGTTTGGATAGCCAATATCGTCACAAGCAGCACGGAAGTTTTCTAAAGAATCTGCAAAGCGATACGCAGAGGTTGGCAAGCCCAGTTCTTCTGCTGCAAGGCGGCGAATGCCTTCGCGGTTCATGGTTAAATTAACCGCTTTTGCCGATGGAATAATTACAGTTTCTTTGTTTGCTTCAATTTCGAGTAATACTTCGGTGGCAATCGCTTCAATTTCTGGAACAATTAAATGCGGTTTAACGTCACGAATTAATTTTTTTAATGCTTCTGGATCTGCCATATTAATCGTATAGGCAAAATGCGCAACTTGCATGGCTGGTGCGTGGTCATATCGGTCTGCGGCGTGAACTTCGACACCTAGACGCTGTAAAGAAATCACCACCTCTTTACCAAGTTCACCAGAGCCTAATAATAAGACTTTAAATGCTGAAGATTGAAGAGGAGTACCGATAGAGACTTGCATGCAATTCATCCTTGTTTCAGGTGGACTTTTAGCATAACAGAACTGACGAAGCAGTTAAGCCTTGTGAAAAAGAAAATTTAAAAAAATGCATTAAATTTGTGCTATTGATTAAATTGTACGCATTTTATGAATTGTGTTTAAAAACAGCAGTTAAGTTAAGATTTATTGATTATTCAAAACAGGTGCTGAGTTAAATAGATACTGCATTAATGCTGCGAGATTTTTACGATTGAATCGTTAAAGTATGATTTTTATTGTGCATCTTTTGTTCAAGATGCAATGCGTGACAATATCTACTACACTATTGACTATGAATGTAAACGAACTGATCCATATGATGTACAAAAATATGCGTGGTTTAATGCGGAAGTCGCACAATAAAACAAAGTTAATCAATTTATTCGGATTAAGTCTTTTGTTGGCTTTAGGTGGCTGTAATCAGTCGAGTAATTCGGAAAAAAAAGTTGAAATTAAGCCTGCGCCGAAACAAAGTAATGATGCAACGGCGTACGCCAAGCAAGCATGGCATTTAATGAATCAAGTTGAGCCGTTGGTGGTTCCTGCACAAAAGGCAACTATTGATGACCAAGTTCGAAAACCCCTGCGCGAACTGGGTATTGCGTGGAAAATTAATGTAAAAATGACCGATTCTGTGACTGAAGGTAAATATGCATTGTGTCGCAAAGCCTTAACGAGTCTTGACACGTGGGCAAGAGCGGTAAAAGAGGCTGATCCATTACAAGCCGACTTAAAACAAAGTTATTTAAATGACAAAGCTGAATGTAAAGATGCTTTAGATCATCCAAGTTTAGGCAATACTTCACCCAATTAAACTATAAAAAAAGCGGATATAGAATCCGCTTTTTAATTATGTCACTTTCAACTGATTATGCTTTTGGCTTCGCTGCAGGTGCAGGCGTGGCGACTTT
Source organism: Acinetobacter sp. MD2(2019) (assembly GCF_035615615.1). Lineage (NCBI taxonomy): Bacteria > Pseudomonadati > Pseudomonadota > Gammaproteobacteria > Moraxellales > Moraxellaceae > Acinetobacter > Acinetobacter sp. MD2(2019). The sequence goes on from NZ_VTDU01000007.1 coordinate 108,834, forward strand.
GTCCGCTTTTACTTTTGGTTTTTTGTCTTGTTTAATTACAGAAGATACGCATTTTCCACCTTTGTGATGAGGGCCTGTGCCGCCTTGTAATGAACTTCCCTTAGGGCATGCCATAGCACTTGCGCTAGCAAGAGCGATACTTGCGATTGCGATCGATGCAAAAATCTTTTTCATAGTCTAAACATCTTTGGGTTGTCAGGTGAAAGTACCTGATTCTTATCATAATCAAAACAATAAGAAAAACAATGTAGTGAATATGTTTTTTTATTTTTATCATGCAACATGAAAAAGCCAGAAAATTTCTGGCTTTTGGGTTTAATTTGAATCGTTAGGCTTTCGGTACTTTTGATCAATCACCGCCCACAGGGCAAATGCTGTAGATACAACTAAGGCATATAAAAAGTATTCAGCTTTCAAATTGCCACTAATCACACCTTGGAAGGCTAAAGTAACCATCAGTGCTAAAGTGGTGACGCAATAGGTCAGCATGTGCTGATTGCTTTTTACGGCATTGATGAAGACTAATTTATTTATTGAAGTCATCTTCATTCCTCCTGTTTGTCGAATGGACAACTGCGTTGTGGTGATTAAATCAATTCTTATTGTTTTACTTGGTATTTAACAATAATTCAAGAGCAACTAACGTAGTTTTATTAAACTAATATGACAAAAATGAAAATTTGTTAAATTTTTACTAAAACGATATAAAAACTTCACATTTTTTCAAATGGAAGGCATGATTTAATGGTTTACCCTAATAACTATGCAAAAAAAATGCCTGAATTATTCAGGCATTTTTAAATGTTACATTTTTATTTCTGCGGACTTAATTTATCTATTGCATAACAGATAGCAAACACCACAAGCGATGGTAGCAACCACGCTAGATTCTGTTCATTTAACGGTAAATTTTGTAGCGCACTTGGTACAAGGTTACTTAAGCTAGATGCTTTTAATCCTTCAAAAATACCAAAAATAAAAGAAACAGCTGTCACAGGCAGCACAATAGTTGATGGTTTATGGAAGAATTTCCAGAAGAAACTCAACACAATTACAACAATGGCTGGTGGGTAAATGGCAGTTAAAACTGGAATAGAAAAGGCAATCAGTTTAGTTAAGCCAAGGTTTGAAATAAGTAAGGCAAAGGCAACCAAAATAAACACTAAAATTTTATATGGAATTTTAGTTAACTCGTGGAAATATTCTGCACATGAACAGGTGAGGCCAATGGCTGTAACCATACATGCTAAGAAAATGAGCGTACTTAAGAATAATGAACCCAAGTCACCAAATGCGTGTTGTACGTAGGCATGTAAAATGACTGCGCCGTTACTTGCATTCGGAATAAATGAATGGCTTTGTAAACCTAAGCGGAAAAGGCATAAATAAAGCAAAGTTAAGCCAACGCCTGCAATTAAACTTGCAATAATGGCGTAGCGCATAACCAATTTTTTGTCCGTTACGCCGCGCGAATGAATGGCTTGCACGATCACAATACCAAAAACCAATGCGCCTAAGGTATCCATGGTTAAATAGCCGTTAACAAGACCTTCAGACATTGGACGATCAATATAGTGATCGACAGGTAATGACGCGCCAAGTACAGGAATTAATAACGTGGTGATACACAATACTGCTAGAGCAACAATTTTGAGTGGTGCTAAAATATGCCCAATCGTATCCAATAATTTATTTGGATAAAGCGACACGGCTGCAACCAACGCAAAATAAATACAGCTATAGATGAATAAATGGCTTGAAGAATCTCCAAAATAAGAAGAAAAGCCAATTTCATAGGAAACTGTCGCGGTACGCGGGGTTGCAAAAAGTGGCCCCACCGAAAGATAACAGACGATTGTTAAAATCAAACTTGCAGTGCGCCCCAACGGAGCACTTAAGTTTTCAATAGAACCTTCAACGCGTGAAAGTGCCATAATGGTAAGAACGGGTAAGCCAACGGCAGTAATAAGGAAACCTAATGCAGCAAGCCAAACATGGTCGCCTGCTTGCTGGGCAACGATAGGGGGGAAGATAATATTGCCTGCACCAATAAAAAGTGCAAAGGTCATAAAGCCAAGCGCAATAATATCTCCAAAACTAAGCTTAGTCATAGACTTGGAAAATGCCTTCTAGAAGAAGGGCTAGATTTTAGTGCAAAAACAATCTTTTTCAATCCTTAATGCACTAAAAATATGCTAAATTAAAGGCAATAGCGCTGCTTTAGTGAGCAATCGCTGGGTTGTTTTGGTGCAAATTTACACAAAAATTGCTTATTTTATGAATCTTTTTACCTGAACAATAACCTAGACTGCTTTACAGCCATTCAGCATAAATTCAGTCGCGCGATAGGCTTGGTAAAGCGGCGCTTTGTCTTTGTGTAATTTACTTAATAAGGCTGCGCCAAGCCACATTTGGTAAAGCACTTGCGCAGTTTGGGCAGGGTCTGCTTGAATATGCATAGAAGCATCGTCCATGCCTTGTTGAATGAGTCGGCAAATATGTTGTACAAGACGTTTGGTGCCTTGTTCCATAATTAAACGCATATCTTCAGAAAGATCTGCAACTTCGGCTGCAAGTTTCACAATCAGGCAGCGATCCGCCCAGCTGGCTTGTTCTGCACTATCTTCAATCCATTTGTGAAAATAAGCGAGCAGATTGTCTTTGGCACTGTGTGTGTTGCTCCAAAGCGTATTTAATCTAGCTTGATAATCGCTAATATAGTGCTCGAGTAATTCGCAGCCAAAAGCTTCTTTAGATTGAAAATAATGATAAAAAGAACCCTTTGGAATGCCACAGCTTTTTAATAGTTCTTGTAAGCCAACCCCGACAAATCCTTTTTGTAATACCAAATCAAAGCTGGTTTCTAAGATATATAAACGCTTCTCTTCAGATTTTTTCGCCTGATTGGTGGACATGCAAGGGATACCTTTATAAAATAGACCAGTCGTATATATTTATTTTATCTGAATATACGTCGTTGTAAAGCATTTACTATTCAAGTTGTCCAAACACAAGTATTGGGATATACATAATTAACCGATTTATTATGCGTATTTTTAATATCGACAAACTACGATACGACACAAGTAAACCTCGATTGCAGCGGCTCAATCCATTGAAGGACGTCTTATGATTGTTTTACATCATCTTAATCAATCTCGCTCATTACGAATTTTATGGTTACTTGAAGAAATGCAGCAGCCATACGAATTAAAAGTCTATAAAAGAAATGCATTAACGCGTTTGGCGCCTGAAGAATTAAAAAATATTCATCCGCTTGGCAAGTCGCCAGTTATTGAACTTGATGGCAAAGTGATTGCAGAGTCGGGCGCAATTGTTGAATTGCTGATTGAAAAATTTGCAGCACATTTGGCACCAGAACGCCATGAAGAAGATTATATCGATTATTTACAATGGATTCATTTTGCTGAAAGTTCGGCTATGGTTCCATATTTACTGAAAATTTTTAATTCCATTGAAACCCAAAAAGGCACGGAACTGTGTTTCTTAGACAGTTATGCCGATGCTGAATTTAATAAGGTTTTTGGATATTTAGAGTCAACTTTGGAAAATAAAACCTTTTTAGTCGGCAATCGTTTAACTGGTGCCGATTTCATGCTTGGTTTTGTGGCACATGGCTTGGTTTACGGCATGAAATTAGCTGATAAATTCCCAAATATTCATCAATATTTAAAAAATTTAGAGGCGCTGCCAAGTTGGCAGCGTGCATTAAAAATCGAAGCAGAATGTAACTAGTCCTTCATGTATCTGTTGGATGATGACTGTTGTCAATAAAATCACAGAATCATCCAGCAGGTTTCTATATTCCAATTTATGCGATTTGCATATTTTTTGCTTGCTTTGTATGCTAAAACGAAATTAGCTCATGATTATACTTAGAATATTCATTGTTTCACTTTTTATCCCTCTTAAATAAGGATCTGTATGCGCGCCTCGAAAGTTATTATTAAAACTGAACAAGAAATTCAAAAACTGAGAGTGTCAGGGCGTTTGGCGGCAGATGTATTGGCCATGATTGGAGAATATATTCAACCGGGCGTGACCACCGGAGAGTTAGACCGAATTTGTCATGATTTTATTGTGAATACCTTAAAAGTTACGCCTGCAAACATTGGTTATTATGGATATACCAAATCGACCTGTATTTCGCCCAATGAAGTGATTTGTCATGGCATTCCATCTGACAATATTGTGTTAAAAGCCGGTGATATCGTCAACATTGATGTTGCGATTATTAATGAGGGTTATTTTGGTGATACCAGTCGGATGTACTATGTGGGGCAAGTCAGTGCCGACGCGAAAAAACTGGTCGAAACAACTTATGCTGCAATGGTTGCAGGAATTCATGCTGTTAAACCAGAGGCCACTTTAGGTGATGTCGGACATGCAATTCAAACCGTAGCAGAACAACAAGGTTACAGTATTGTTAGAGAATATTGTGGGCACGGCATTGGAAAAGTGTATCACGAGCAACCGAGCGTTGTGCATTATGGTACACCGGGTTTGGGTTTAAGCCTAAAAAAAGGCATGGTTTTTACCATTGAGCCGATGGTGAATTTAGGTAAGCCACAGGTGAAAGAACTTGCCGATGGGTGGACGGTGGTATCGGTAGATGGTTCGCTTTCTGCGCAATGGGAACATATGGTTGCAGTCACTGACGATGGCTTTGAATTACTCACGCCGTGGCCTGAAGGTGTAGGCAGTTTTCCTGAAATTTAATTCAATTGCATTTTAAAGGAACTAAAATGACATACCAAATACAACAAATTGATTTTGAAAGTGAGGGTGAAACACTCGCTGCAGATTTTTATATGCCTAATCAAATAGAACAACCACCCGTGATTATTATGGCAAATGGCTTTGCCTGTGAACGTCGTTTTAGCTTGCCAAATGTTGCCGCAGAATTTGCAGAACAAGGTTTTGCGGTAGTTTTGTTTGATTATCGTGGTTTTGCAGAAAGTACAGGCGAGCCTAGAGAGCTGGTTTCGCCGTCACATCATCTTCAAGATTGGAGTAATGTGGTACGTCAGGTGCAGCAGTGGAATAGTGTTGATTTAACACAGTTATTTTTATGGGGTGTGTCATTTAGTGGTGGACATGTAATGACAATTGCATCACAAATGAATGGTATTCGTGGAATTATTGCATTGGTGCCGCATGTAGATGGCCTTGCCAGTGCGATGAAATATCCTAAAAAATACTTTTTCTCAGCACTTAAACTGGCTTTGAAAGATGTATTGAATATGACCTTAGGGCGGCCGCCTGTACGTATTCCTGTGGTGTCTGAACAAGGTGTGGCGTGTTTGGCGGGCGAAGAGAATTATGCAGCATTCATGGCCACTGTGCCAAAAAATTCTTCTTGGTTAGGTCAAGTTCCTGCGCGAATTATGCTGGATATTAACCGCTATAGACCCATTTGTATTGCCGATAAAATTAAATGCCCAGTGTTACTGATTGCGGCAAAAAATGATTCACTGATTCCTTTTCAGTCGATTCAAAAAACAACACAGAAAATTCCACAAGTTCAATTTGAAAGTTTTGATATGACGCATTTTGATATTGTAAATAAAGATAGTTGTTTTTTTCAGCAAGGGATGCAGTTGCAAATTCAGTTTCTTAAGCAATATGTATCATCTTAACTGGAATAATTGGTGGTGTTTCAAAAAGTATGCTGAAATAAAAAAACAGGTAAGAATTTGATACTATAGAGAAATGCTAATCACTCTACAGGTAATGCTCCCGCAAATTAAGCGAGTTTAAAAGTAGAAAATCGATTAACCTTTGTCCAAGGAGATTTTCTATGAAAACATCAAAATATTCAGACAGTTTAATCATGAGTATTTTAAAACAAGCTGAATCTGGCACGCCTGTACCGAATCTTTGTCGTGAACACGGTATGAGTACGGCAACGTTCTACAAATGGAAGTC